>CAJPFZ010000451.1 GCA_905339355.1 Burkholderiaceae bacterium | reverse complement strand
GACCGAGCGCAACAGCGCGACAAGGTGCTGGCGCTGCTGGGTCAAGCCCTGCGACAGCGCCGCTTGCGACTGCTGCGCAGTGCGCTGGGCGTCCAGCAATTCCAGCAGGTCGCTCGCTCCGGCTTCGTAGCGCACGCGGGCGAGACGCTCCGCCCCCGTCGAATGGCGGGAGCGCTCGTGCAGGGCGGCAAGTTGCAGCTGTCCCAGGCGATAACGTGCCAGTGAGTTCTCCACGTCCTCGAGTGCCAGGAGGATGCGCTGCCGGTACGCCGCCAGCGCCTCGCGCTGTTGTGCCTTGGCTGCTGATAGCCGCGCCTCGATGCGGCCGTGGTCGAAGATCGGCAGCGACAGCGCTGGCGACGCAAACCACGACGCGCTGGCCGCGGCCCCCAGCCCGGATGCCGAGCCCGCGACGAACCTCAGCAGGCCGGTGATCGACACCCTTGGCATGAATTCCGCGCGCACGGCGGCCACGTCCAGGCCCTGCGCTCGCAGCGTGGCCTCGGCTTCCGCAATGTCGGGCCGACGACCGAGCCAGCTCGCGGGATCGGGGATCGCCACGCCGACCTGCGCCGGATCGACGCTGCGGACCGGCGGAACCGCGAAGTCCGAAGGCGACGTGCCCAGCAGCACGGCCAGCCGGTGGATCGCGACGGCGGCGGCTGTTTCGTGCGCCGGGACGTCCGCCTCGGCACCGGCCAGGTCGGCGCGCGCACGCAGGTCGTCGATGGGAGCCACCATGCCGGCGTTGGCGCGGCGCTGCACCAGATTGACCGTGGCTCGGCGATTCTCGATCAGGCTGCGCGTCAGCTGCAGTTGCTCACGCGCGCCGAGCAGTGCGAAGTAGGCATGAGCGATCTCGGCGCTAACGGTCAGCCGCAAACCATCCGCCTGCGCCTCGGTGGCCCGCAGCCGCGCACCTGCAGCCATCGACTGCGCACGAAGGTGGCCGAACAGGTCCAGTTCCCATTGCAGGTCCAGACCCACGCTGGTGTGTTCGCTGCGCCGCTGTGCGCCGGTGAGGCCCGGGGCCTCCTGCTCGCTGAGCTGGGCGGCCTGGACCTGGGCGCGCAGGCCGCCGCTCGGGCCGAGGTTGGCGCGAGCACCCGACACCAAGGCGCGCGACCGCTGAACTCGCTCGGCGGCCTGGGCGAGGTCGAGGTTGGCCTCCAGCCCACGGTCGATCAGCTCGGACAGCACCGGATCGCCGATCGCCTGCCACCAGTCGGCCCGCGCTGCCGCAGCCTCGGGCAGTCCGAGCGCCTGGCTGAAGCGCTGGGGCAGAGGTGCCGTCGGCACCTTGTCGTCTGGGAGGCTGGAGCAGGCGGTGAGCACCGCAGCCGCCGCGATGAGAGTGAGGTTCTTCAGGGACATGACACGCTCCTTCATTGCGCTTGCGCGGCCGGCGCGACCGCGGGGATCGCGCGCCGGCGCTGCAGCAGGACGTAGAACACGGGGGTGAACACCAGGCCGGCCAGCGTCACCGCCAGCATCCCGGCGAAGACGGCGATACCGACGGCGTGGCGCATCTCGGCACCGGCGCCGCTCGCGAAGACCAGCGGAAGCACGCCCATCACAAACGCCAGCGAGGTCATCAGGATGGGACGCAGCCGCAGGCGGGCCGCTTCCACGATCGCATCCAGTGCGCTCCTGCCGTCCTGCTGCAACCGGCGGGCGAACTCGACGATGAGGATCGAGTTCTTGGTCGCGAGACCGACCAGCACGACGAAGGCGATCTGCGTGAACAGGTTGTTGTCTCCCTTGGCCAGCCAGACGCCGCCGAGGGCGCCGAGCAGCACGGTCGGTACGATGGCCAGCACCGCGAGCGGCAGCGACCAGCTGCTGTACATCGCCGCCAGGATCAGGAACGCGAGCCCCACCGCGAGCGGGAACACCAACAGGCCGCTCGATCCTTCGCGCATCTGCTGATAGGTGAGGTCCGTCCACTCGTAGGCAAAACCTTCGGGCAGCTCGCGCGCCAGGATCTCCTCCATTGCCGCGACCGCATCCCCCGCGCTGATGCCGGCCGCCGGCCCACCCGACAGGTCGGCCGACGGATAGGCGTTGTAGCGGCTGACCGGATCCGGCCCCACCGCCGGGCGCGTCGTGACCAGCGCCGCGAGCGGCACCATCTCGCCGGCGCCATTGCGCGTCCACAGGCGCGACACTGCGTCGGCGTCCTGCCGGAAGGCGGCATCCGCCTGCACATTCACCTGCCAGGCACGACCCAGGTAGTTGAAATCGTTGACGTACAGCGAACCCAGGTAGACCTGCAGCGCCTCGGCCACCGCGGTGAGCGGAACGCCCATCGCCTTGGCCTTCTCGCGATCGACGTCCACGGCGAGCTGGGGCACTTTGGCCTGATAGCCCGAGAAGAGGCCGGCGATGCGCGGATCGTTGCCCGCTGCGGCCATCACACGCTGCAGCGCATCGCTGAGCGCCGGATGGCCGCGTTGCGCGCGATCCTGGATCTGCAGCTTGAAGCCACCGGTTGCGCCCAGACCGGGCACCGGCGGCGGCGGGAACATCGCCACGAAGCCGTCGTCGATGGCGCCGAACTTGCCGTTCAGCGCACCGGCGATCGCACCGGCGGACAACGACTTGTCCTTGCGATGCTCGAACGGGTCGAGCATCGCGAACAGCACCGCGGCGCTCGGGCTGTTGACGAAGCCGTTGATCGACAGTCCCGGAAATGCGACGACGCTTTCCACGCCGGGCTGCTCGAGCGCCAGTCGCGTCATCTCGCGGGTCACCGCCTCCGTGCGGTCCAGAGAAGCCCCGGCGGGCAGCTGCACGATGCCGACCAGGAAGTACTTGTCCTGTGCCGGCACGAAGCCGGTCGGCACGGCCCGGAAGCCCCACACCGTGGCGGCCACGAGCACGCCGTAGATCACCAGCAGCCGGCCGGTGCGTCGCGCGCTGGCGCGGGTGAACATGCCGTAGCGCTCGGCTGCCGCATCGAACGCGCGGTTGAAGCCGCCCAGCCAGCGGGCCAGGCCACGGGCACGCTCATCGCTGTGGACATGCGGCCTGAGGAGCATGGCCGACAGGGCAGGGCTCAGCGTCAGCGAATTGAGCGCCGACAGGATGGTCGAGATCGCGATCGTCAGCGCGAACTGCTGGTAGAACTGTCCCGACAGGCCGCCCATGAAGGCGGTGGGGATGAAGACGGCGGCCAGCACCGCGGTGATCGCGACGATCGGCCCCGTCACTTCACGCATTGCCGCCATCGCTGCATCGCGCGGCGAGAGTCCTTCGCGCAGGTGACGTTCGACGTTCTCCACCACGACGATCGCGTCGTCGACGACGATGCCGATCGACAGCACGAGGCCGAACAACGACAGCGTGTTCAGCGAGAAGCCGGCCAGGTGCATGACGGCCAATGTGCCCACCAGCGAGACCGGCACCGCGGCGATCGGGATCAGTGAGGCGCGCCAGTTCTGCAGGAACAGCAATACCACCAGCACCACCAGGACAATGGCTTCGACGAGCGTCTGCAGCACGTTGCCGATCGACGCCTTCACGAAGAGCGTCGGGTCGTAGGCGACGCGGTGCTCGATGCCTTGCGGGAAGGTCTTCTGCAGGCCCTGCATCGCCTCGCGCACGGCACTCGCGACCTCGATCGCGCTGGCGGACGGCTGCTGGACGATCTGCAGCGCGACCGCCGGCTGGTTGTCGAGCAGGCTGCGCATCGCGTACTGGCTGGCGCCGAGTTCGATGCGGGCGACACTCTTGAGCTTGAGCTGTTCGCCCTGGGCGCCGGTGCGCACGACGATGTCGCCGAACGCTTCCGGCGACGACAGCCGCCCGGTGACCGAGAGCGGGAGTTGCTGCGCGGTGCGCACATCGGGCGGCTGGCCGACGGAGCCGGCCGCCACCTGCATGTTCTGCTCCCGGATTGCCGAGACGACGTCACCGGCGGTCAGCCCGTGGGCCAGCATGCGGTCAGGGTCGAGCCAGACACGCAGGCTGTACTCCCCAGCACCCCAGATGGTGACGCCCTGCACGCCAGGCACGCGCAGCAGCGCGTCGCGGATGTTGAGCTGGGCATAGTTCGACAGGTGCAGCAGGTCGTAGCGCTGCTCGGGAGACACCAGGTGAACCACCATCAGGATGTCAGGCGAGACCTTCTCGCTGATGACGCCCGAGCGCTGCACTTCGGCCGGCAGGCGGGGCAGGGCGCGCGAGACGCGGTTCTGTACCTCGGTTTCGGCACGCGCCGGATCGGTGCCCTGGGCAAAGGTCAGATTCAGGCTGTAGCGGCCGTCACCGGTCGCCTGCGAGCCCATGTACTGCAATCCAGTGATGCCGGTGAGCTCGGTTTCCAGCGGTGTGGCCACCGTGTCGGCGATGACCTCGGGGTTGGCGCCAGGATAGGCTGCACGCACGCTGACGGTGGGTGGCATGACGTTGGGGTATTCCGTCAGCGGCAGGCGTCCGATGCTCGCCAAGCCAGCCAGCAGGATCATGAGCGACAGGACGATCGCAACGATCGGCCGGTCGATGAAGAGACGGGCGAATTTCATGGCGCCTCCTTCAGGACTGCCTGGATGGGGTGGCTGCGGATTGCGCGGTGGAAGCGGCTTCCATCGCGACCGGCTGCGGCTTCACCGTCATGCCGGGGCGCACGCGCATGAAGCCCGAAACGACGACACGTTCGTTGGCGGACAGGCCGGAGGTGACAACGCGCAGATCGCCTTGCTGTGCACCGACGCGAACCGGCCGGTATTCGAGCGTCTGGTCGAGCTTCACGACCAGCACGTAGCGCTGGCCCTGGTCCGTACCGATGGCCTTGTCGAGCACGAGCAAGGCCGGCTGGGCTTCACCGGCAGTCAGTTGCACGCGAACGAACTGCCCGGGAACGAGTCCAGCCGCTGGCTTGTCGATGCGGGCGCGAAGCCTCAAGGTGCCGGCTGCGCCGGACACCTCGTTGTCCGTGAAGTCGATCGGCGCGACGGCCAGCTCGCGGGCGCTGTGCGCGTCGACGATCTTGGCGCGCCAGTTGGCAGCGGCACGATCGCCGCCGAGCTGTCCGAGCAGCGCCGGTTCCGAGACGTCGAAGTGCACGTGCAGCGGGGCGGTGCCAACCAGCGTGGCCAACGGCGTCTGGCTCGCGCCCGCGCCGACATAGTTGCCGGCGGTGACCAGCGCGCGCCCGATGCGCCCGCCGATGGGCGCGCGGATGACCGCAAACTCGCGATCCAGGTTGGCGGCTTGGACAGCGGCTTGCGCCGCCGCGCTTCGGGCTTGGGCTTCCGCGTGGGCGGCGGCACGGCGTTCGACCTCTTCCTCGGCAATGGCCTGCTCGGCGGCCAGGCGCGCAGCGCGGTCCGACTCGCTGTGCGCCAGCGTCTCCTTCGCGCGGGCGAGCCTCAGATCGGCACGTGCGCGCTCCAGCGCGGCATCGAAAGGCCGTGGATCGATGCGAAACAGCGGCTGGCCGGCACGGACGATGTCCCCCTCGCGGAACAGCACGGCCTCGATGTGGCCTGCGACGCGCGGGCGGAGCTCGACGCGCTGCGCAGCCTCCACTCGCCCGACGTGCGCTACCGGCGTCTCCACTGCGCGCTGCAGCACCGGCGCGACCATCACGGAGGGCGCGGCAGACGGTGCTTCGGTTGCGCCCGCGGAAGCGGTGGATACGGCGGGCTGGCACGCCACCATGACGGCGGCGGCAACGACGGAGGCGGTGAGCACGAGCATGGTGCGCAGCGTCGTCCGATGCGACGATGAGATGTTCGGTTGGGGCATGGCGGTCTCCTTGTTGAAGTGACGCCATGCTTGGCCTTCCCGTGGTGGGAAGGTCAACGCTACTGTCGAGAAGCCTGCCCTTCAGCGTTGCTGCGTGGGCGGGCACAGGTTGACATTGCCGTTGCGGCAAG
>CAJPFZ010000450.1 GCA_905339355.1 Burkholderiaceae bacterium | reverse complement strand
ACGTCGCAGATGCTCACCTGGTGCGGCGAGAGCTTGCTGCGAAAGAACACCGGCACCTCGGCCCCGCTCAGGCACATCACCGTGCCGGCCTCGCGCCGCGCCTTCACGGCGTCGAGCACCAGCAGCACGTCCACATCCGCCAGGTCGTCGAGCAACTCCATGCCTGCCGTGCCGCCGTCGATGACCTGCACGCCCTCGGGCAACGCGTATCGCTCCCGCAGCGCCGCGGCGGCGTGCACGCCCACCCCTTCGTCGCTCAGGATGGTGTTGCCGATGCCGAGGATCACGACCCGCCGGGCCGGGAGCCCTGGCGCCGCGTCCTCAGAGCGCTTGCACGGCGACTGCATTGCCGTTCTCGGTGTCGGTCAGGTGAATCGCGCAGGCAATGCACGGGTCGAACGAATGGATGGTGCGCAGCACCTCCAGCGGGAGTTCGGCGTCGGCGACCGGGTTGCCGACCAGCGAGGCCTCGTAGGGGCCGGGTTCGTCCTTGTCGTTGCGCGGGCAGGCGTTCCAAGTCGACGGCACCACGCACTGGTAATTCTTGATCTTGCCGTCGTCGATGACGACCCAGTGCGACAGCGCGCCGCGCGGCGCCTCGTGGTAGCCGACGCCGCTCACCTCGCCCTTGGGGAACACCGGCTTGTTGAAGGTCGCGACGTCGCCCTTGCCGATGTTGTTGACGAGCATCGTCCACTGGTCGGCCAGCATGTCGACCTGCACCGCGCACGACACCGCGCGCGCCGCATGGCGACCGATGGTCGAGTGCATCGCCTCGAGCCCGACCTTGGTCTTGGCGATGGCCGACACGAGGTCGAGCGCCGCCGTCGCGTACTTCTTCGTCGGCTCGTGCCCGGCCGCGAGCATGCACAGCACCCGCGCCAGCGGCCCGACCTGCGCCGGCTTGCCGTAGAAGGTCGGCGACTTGAGCCACGAGTATTTGCCGTCGTCCTTGAAGTCGCCGTACTGCGGCTTGGTCTCGCCCTTGTACGGGTGCAGCGGCTGCGAGCCTTCGTACCAGGCGTGCTTGGCGCTCTCTTCCACGCCCTTGGCCCAGAACGCGTCGTTGAAGGTCGTGATCGGCTTGTAGCTCGCGAGGTCCTTGTTGGCGATGTAGCCGCCGGGCAGCGCGAACTTCGTGCCCTTGCTGTCGAGCGGGATGTCCGGCACGCTCAAGTAGTTGGTCACGCCCGCGCCGTACTGCGTCCAGTCGGCATAGAACGCGCCGATCGCGGCCACGTCGACGAGGTAGACGTTCTTGACGAAGTCCGCCAGTTCGTCGATCCAGCCCTTGATCGCCATCAGCCGCTCGACGCCGAGCACCGACGGGCTGTCGGTCGAGAGCGCGTTGGAGACGCCGCCGACGGCGAGGTTCTGGATGTGCGGCGTCTTCGAGCCGAGGATGGAGACGATCTTGTTCGCCTTGCGCTGGATCTCCAGCGCCTGCAGGTAGTGCGACACCGCCAGCAGGTTCACCTCCGGCGGCAGCTTCATCGCCGGATGGCCCCAGTAGCCGTTGGTGAAGATGCCGAGCTGCCCGCCGCCGACGAAGCCGGCGAGCCGGTCCTTCACCGCGCGCATCTCCATCTTGCCGTTGCGGTGCCAGCTGGACAGGCTCTCGCCGAGCTTCGACGTGGCGTCCGGGTCGGCCTTCAGCGCCGAGGTCACGTCGACCCAGTCGAGCGCCGAGAGGTGGTAGAAGTGAACGATGTGGTCGTGCACCGCATGCGCGAGGATGATCAGGTTGCGGATGTACTGCGCGTTGACGGGCACCTCCATCTGCAGCGCGTTCTCCACCGCGCGCACCGAGGCGATCGCATGCACGGTGGTGCACACGCCGCAGATGCGCTGCGTGATCGCCCAGGCGTCGCGCGGGTCGCGGCCGAGCAGGATCAGCTCGACGCCGCGCCACATCTGGCCCGAGGACCAGGCCTTGCCGACGCGGCCGCCTTCGACGTCGCAGTCGATGCGCAGGTGGCCTTCGATGCGCGTGATCGGGTCGATGGTGATGCGGCGTGCCATAGGTGTCTCCAGGTCGTTCAGTGCGCGGGTGCCGGTTCGCCCGGCAGCACCGGGAATCGTCTGACGATGACGATGTAGGCGAGGATCTCGAAGGCGATGAGCCCGACCGTGACGAGCAGCTCGGGGAACGAGGGGAAGTAGTTCCAGCCTTCGCCCGTCATGTAGCCGATCAGGAAGCCGTTCACTCGCTGCAGCATGCCGGCAAGCATCAGCATCACCGCACCGGCGAACAGCCGGCCCGGGTGGCGGCGCGCGGCGGGGCTCGCGAGCAGCAGTGCCGGCGCGACGAAGAGCGCGCTTTCGATCCAGAACCAGACGGCCTGCGTGTCGAGAACGAACGCGGTGGGCAGCGCGCCGCGCCAAGCGAGTTCGGCCACGCGCAGCGCGATGAACAAGAGCAGCATGCCCCACAGTACGTCGCACAGCTTGCCGAGCAGCGGCGTCTCGAGCTGCCGCTTGAAGCCGACCGAGGACAGCGTGGCCTCGAAGATCACGGCCGAGAAGCCGAGCATGATCGAGGTCATCAGGTAGATCAGCGGCAAGAGCACGCCCGACTGCCACAGCGGATGCACCTGGTAGCCGTAG
>CAJPFZ010000449.1 GCA_905339355.1 Burkholderiaceae bacterium | reverse complement strand
CCGTGGACCTCGACGAAGAGCCCGTCGGACAGGCCACCGGCCGGGCAGCCCTCGATTTGCGCAGTGCCGGCGTCGACCACCACGTCGCGGATCACGAAGCTCATCGTCGCCAAGTTGAAGGCAGTGACGGTGCCCTTGAGTTCCGCCTCGGCCTGCGACTGCCCGTCGCGCACCGTCACGCTGGCAGCTGCCAGCGCGCCGTCCGCGCGAGGCGCACCCTCAACGCGAACGTACAGGCCGTTGGCCAGCTGCGTCCCTGCCGGCGAGAGCGCGGCAGCGGCGTAGTCGACCGTCAGGTCACCGATCAGGAAGCGGCGGGCCGTCGTGTCCAAGCCTGTGATCGCGCCGCTCACCGAGGCCTCGTCGGCCTCGGCCGGGAGTGTCCTGATGCGCACCTGCGCCGCGCCGAAGACCGGCTCGCCCAGCGTCGACGCGGGACCCATGACCACGACGGCCTGGCCGTCCGCGAGCACACGGCCGGCCGGCTGCACGCTCGCGGCGCCGGCATCGACGGTGAGCCCACCCAGCTTGAACACCGATGCACCGCCGACGCCCAGCTCGCTGACGACGCCGCTGAGCTTGAGATACGCGGGCAGGCCGGCTTGCCGCTCGATGCGCGTGGCCTGGATCGCCCAGGCTGCCCCTTGCGGCACCAGCACGCCGTGCACCTCGACCACGTCGCCCGCAGCCAGATCGGCCACGCCCTGGTAGCCGTCGAGCTGGGTCACCGGGCCCGCCGTCGAATCGACGTTGACGATCACCTGTTGCCCGAGCACGACGAAGCGCCCCGGTGCGACGATGCTCGCGATCGGGCCGAGCAAAGCGGGCTCGACGCGCAGCGTCTTGGCGACGCCCGGCTGATCGAACTCGACTTCGACCCGCTCGCCCAGGCCGACCTCGGTCGCGCGGTACTGGCCGGGCTCGACCTCGGTGATGGGCGCTGCGCTGCGGTCGTCGAAGGCAACGCCGTCGACGATCACGCTGCCGAAGCCATTGACGGTTCCGACGGCCAGGCCGACCACCGGCGCGCCAGTGCCTCCCGAGCCGACGTCGCCTCCACCGCACGCGGCGAGCGCGAGCAGTGTGGCCGCGCCAACGGCAAGCAGTCGGCGCCAGGCCGTGTGACGGGTCGCTCTCATGGATTTCTCCTGGGTCTTGCTTTGCGCGCCGCGGGTGTCTTCGCGGGCGCCGTGGGGGGCGGCGGGGGTGCCACCGGCTCCGAATAGAAGTAGCTGCCGAAGCGAATGCGGATGTCCGAGTCGGCGTCGGCGTCGACTTCGATGCGCTGCCGCGCCTCGCTCACCATGGTGGCGAAGGCCGCGTTCCACGCGTTGCGCGCGCACTGGTGAAGGTGGTCGACCGATTCCTGCGTCAGGCCGTCGGCGAAGACACTCTGCTCGAGGAACTTCGGTGCCTTGACGGTGAGGTTGTGCACCGCCGCGGCAATGTGATCCGAGGCGTTGGCGGAGAACAGGGCCGTCAGCTCGTCGAGCTTGCGGCTTGGCACGAAGGCCGTTTCGAGCGGGATCACGTTGTCGCCTTCGATTCGCACCAGGCCGCAGCGGACCAGCTCGTCCAGCATGGCGCGCGGATGCACGTCGTTCGACGTTTCGCGGGCGAGCGTCTCGAAGCTGCCGGCGCCCGCGCCGCTGCGCGCCAGCGTGCGCGGCTTGCCGTCGGCGCCGCAGTAGGCGGGCTGGGTGAGCCAGCGCGTGAAGACCATCGACGCCAGAGGCACGCTGCGCAGCGGGTGCGGCGTTGCCCCATCCACTTCGAGGCTGCGCACGTCCTTGCGGTGCACGCCGGACAGGACGCTGAGCGCCGAGTGGGTGGGCCGGGCACCCGCGCGCTCGAGTTCTTCGTGCGCGACCGAGACGAACACTGATTTCAGCAAGGTGGCGAAGGCCGGGTACGGCACGCCGTGCCGCAGCAGCCAGCGCACGACCGGGGCCATCAACACGGCCGCCTCGCGCAGCGCCAGTTCCGCGTGCTGTTCGCTCGGCCGCACGGTGGTGTCCACCGGGTGCGGCAGGGGTTCGGAGCGTTTGCGGTCCATCTCGGATGGGAATGTAACCCATTCTTCACGAATTCAAGTTACAGGTAGAAACTGACAGGTGGAAATTCCTACGCAGAGACCCCTACAATGGGTGGGAAATTATCCCACTCTGCAGAGAATGACCACCTCCACCAGCCCCGCGACGCCCATGGGCGCCCCACCGGCCGCGGCGCCTGCCGGACCGAAGCAACGACGGTTGTGGGCCTCAGACCTGCTTCTCTATGCCGTGCTGGCGATGCTGGTCTTGGGCGCGTGGAAGGTGACGCGCCAGGGCTGGTTCCGCGCCGGCGACGACATCGGGTACGCGCTTGGCGTCGCCGGCGGGGTGGCGATGCTGTTGCTGTTCACCTACCCTCTGCGCAAGTACCTGCGCTTCATGCATGGCTGGGGCAAGGTCAAGTGGTGGTTCTGGGCCCACATGACACTGGGCGTGGCGGGGCCGCTGCTGATCCTGCTGCACTCCACCTTCCACATCGGCTCGCTGAACGCGGCAGTGGCGCTGTACAGCATGCTGGTGGTGGCGCTCAGCGGCGTGATCGGCCGCTTCATCAAGCTGCGCGTGCACCGCGGCCTGCACGGCGAACTGAGCAACCTGCACGACCTGCGCGCGCGCGCCGGGTTCGTGCAGAGCGACGCCCGCTCGCGGCTGCACTTCGCGCCGCGGGTCGAGAACCGGCTGCGGCGGTTCGAGCAAGGCGAGCTGGCCGTAGCGCCTGGATGGGCGACGACCTTCCGCCAGGTGTTCGTTCTGCCGGCGCAGCAGAGCGCGACCTACATCGTGTGTGCGATGGAGCTGCGCGCAGTGCTCGGGCTCATCGGCGCTCGCCGAGGCTGGAACCGCGAGGAACGCTCGAAGCGCGAGCGGCAGGCGAGGCGGCTCGTGTGGCGTTACCTTGGCGCCGTCGTTCGCGTCGCGCAGTTCAGCGCCTACGAGCGCATCTTCGCGCTGTGGCACGTGGCCCACGTGCCCTTCGTCTACATCCTCGTGGTCAGCGCGATCGTGCACGTCGTCGCAGTCCACGCCTACTGAGCGCCGTGACTTGAAGCCATGGCGACGCTGCATCACATGGTTCGGCCTCGGCCTGGCGCTTCTGCTGGGCGGGCCGTGGCCGCCGGCGGCGCTGGCGCAGGGCATCGAGTCGGTGCTGTCGCCGGGCAAGCTGATCCAGGGACACGCGCGCTGGGACGACGAGTGCACGCAATGCCACGTGCGCTTCGATCGCGGCGCGCAGGACCGGCTCTGCATGAACTGCCATAAGGACGTCGCCGGCGACGTGGCCGGCCGCATTGGATGGCACGGGCGGCAGAAGCCGCAGCCCTGCCGCGCCTGTCACACGGACCACAAGGGCCGCGGCGCGCGTATCGCCGCATTCGACACCCAGGGCTTCGATCACTCTCAGACCGACCACACGCTGCGCGGCGCGCACCAGAAGGTCGAGTGTGCCAAGTGCCACCAGCCGCCGGCCAAGTACCGCGATGCGCCCAGACAGTGCAACGCCTGCCACCGCACCGACGACGTGCACAAGGGCTCGCTCGGCGCGCAGTGCGCCGACTGCCACACGGAGAACCGCTGGAAGGAAACCCGCTTCGATCACGACAAGACCCGCTTCTCTCTCACGGGCCGCCACGTCGACACGGCGTGCACCGACTGCCACCGGGCCGGCCGCTACAAGGACACGCCGCGCACCTGCGTCGGCTGCCACCGCGCGGACGACGACGCCAAGGGTCACAAGGGCCAGTTCGGCGACAAGTGCGAGAGCTGCCACGGCACCGCGAAGTGGAAGGAGAGCCTCTTCAACCACGACACCGACACCCGCTATATGCTGCGCGGCAAGCACCGCAATGCCGGCTGCGGCGAGTGCCACACCGCGCCGCTGTTCAAGGTGAAGCCCTCGCAGGCCTGCGTCGACTGCCATCGACGCGACGACAAGCACGAGGGCAGCCTGGGCCGCGAATGCGGCAGCTGCCACACCGAGCGCGACTGGAAGGAGAAGGCGAAGTTCGACCACGCCCGCACGGATTTCCCGCTGCTCGGCAAGCACGCGCTCGCCACCTGCCAGTCGTGCCACAAGAGCAGTCGCTTCAAGGAGACGCCCAAAGCCTGCGTCGACTGCCACCGCCAGGACGACAAGCACCAGGGCACGCTCGGCACCGCCTGCGGCGACTGCCATCAGGAGCGTGACTGGAAGACCACGCAGGGACGCTTCGACCATGAGCGCACGCAGTTCAAGCTGCGCAACGCCCATGCGCAGCCGCGGCTCGCCTGCAACGCCTGCCACAAGGATCTGCGCAGCTTCCGCCGCACGCCGACCGACTGCCACAGCTGCCATCGCGCGGCCGACAAGCACGCGGGCCAACTCGGCACGCAGTGCGAGAGCTGCCACACCGACCGCGACTGGAAGACCACGCGCTTCGACCATGCACGCAGCCGCTTCCCGCTGCTCGGCCGCCACCTGACGGCCGCCTGCAAGGACTGCCACCAGACGCCGCGCTTCAAGGATGCGAAGAGCGAGTGCGTCGCCTGCCACCTGCGCGACGACAAGCACCGGGCCAGATTCGGCACCGACTGCGCGAGCTGCCACAACGCACGCGCGTGGGCGATCTGGAGCTTCGACCACGACAAGCGCAGCCGCTTCCGGCTCGATGGCTTGCACAAGCGCACCGCCTGCGAGAGCTGCCACACCCAGCCGGCACCTGCAGGCAAGGCGCTGGCACCCATCGGCGACCACTGCGCCGCCTGCCATCGACGCGACGACCCGCACGACGGCAACTTCGGCACACGCTGCGAGCAATGCCATGTGAGCGACGGCTGGAAGCAGCTCAAACAAGGCGGCGCCGCGCCGCCATCAAAAGGAAGAGGGTGGCTGCAATGAGGAGACCCGGACTCGCGTGGCGATTCGTCGCCGCACTGTTGTTCTTCTTTGCCGGCGTCGCGGTGGCGCAGACCGACACGCGCCAGTTCGATCACCTGAAGACCGGCTTCGCGCTCACTGGCGTCCATGCCAACGAGCGCTGCGAGTCGTGCCACGTCAACGGCATCTTCAAGGGCACGCCGCGCGAATGCAGCAGCTGCCACACCTCGGGCTCGCGCTTCGCGCGCTCCAACACGGTGATGCCGCAGCGCCACGTGCCCACACGCGAGAGCTGCGCGAACTGCCACAACACGCAGAGCTTCGCCGGCGCGCGCTTCAGCCACACCGGGGTGCAGCCGGGCACCTGCACGAGCTGCCACAACGGACAGTTCGCTCCAGGCAAGACCCCCGAGCACATGCCGACCACGGCCTCGTGCGACAGCTGCCACCGCAGCACGGGCTGGCGTCCGGCCACCGGCTTCAACCACGCGGGCGTGGCCCCGGGCAGCTGCGCCACCTGCCACAACGGCAGCCGCGCCACCGGCCGCCCCGCGCGACACGTTCCTTACCAGGCGGTGAGCGGCATCGCGGTCGCAGGCTGCGACAGCTGCCACAGGAACGGCTTCAGCAGCTGGGTGCCGGCGCGCCTGCACGGCGCCGTGTCGGTGTCCACGCAATGCGCCACCTGCCACAGCGGCGGCTATCCGCCGGCGGTGGGCAAGCCGGCGACCGCCATCCACAGCGGACAGACCGTGTGCGAGAACTGCCACAAGACGACCACCAGCTGGGCCGCGCGAGTGGACCACGCGAGTCTCACGGCGGCCACCAACTGCAGCAGCTGCCACAACGGCAGCGCGGCCACCGGCAAGTCGGCCACGCACATGCCGGTCGCGGCCACCAACTGCTCCGCCTGTCACTCCACGACGGCGTGGCAGCCGACACGCTGGAACCACTCGCAGCTGGTGGTCACCAACCAGTGCAGCAGTTGCCACAGCGGTGCGTATCCGCCCGCCGACGGCAAACCGCCGGCGCACATCCCCTACCAGCTCGTCACGGGCCTGGTCGCCACCAACTGCGACAGCTGCCACAAGAGCGGCACCACCAGCTGGCTGCCGGCGCGCCTGCACAGCGCCGTGTCGGTGTCGACGCAGTGCGCGATCTGCCACAGCGGCAGCTATCCGCCCGCGGTCGGCAAGCCGGGCACCGCCGTGCACGTGGGCCAGACGGTGTGCGAGAACTGCCACCGCTCGACCAGCAGCTGGGGCTCGGTGACCTTCGCGCACTCGGCGGCCAACGCGGTCGGCACCGGCACCTGCGACAGCTGCCACAACGGCAGCGCGGCCAAGGGCAAGCCTGCCAACCACATCCCGGTGACCAGCGGCACGGCGCGCTGCGATTCGTGCCACCGATCGCAATCGAGCTTCGCCACCGCCACGACGATGAACCACAGCGTCGTCAGCACGCAGACCTGCAAGGGCTGCCACAACGGAAGCTACCTGTCGGCCGGCAACACGGGCGCGCTCGCCAAGCCGGCAAACCACATCCCCGAAGCGCAGTTGCTGAACGGCGCGGCCATGGACTGCGTGGCCTGCCACACCGGCACCACCAGCTGGGGCAGCGCACGCATGAACCACAACGGCAGCCAGGGCGGCGGCGCGGGCTGGTGCAAGTCGTGCCACATGAGCGGCACGGCCTACCTCGGCAGCATGGAGAAGAAGTCGTTGACGCACGAGAGGAAGACCCCGCCGGCCATCGACTGCTCGGAATCGGGCTGCCACCGGCCGCTGGGCAGCAAGGGCGCGACCTACACGAAATGGGACTGAAAGGCGAATGAGCGTGAACACCTTCTGCAGGCGCGCCATCGCGCTGTTGCTCCTCGCCGCCGCGGCAAGCGGCGTGCGAGCCCAATTGATCGAAGACCTGGAGCTGCGGCGCGAAGGCGCCGACGCGGTGCTGCACATCCGCTTCGTCTCGCCGGTGCAGTTCCGGCGCGCCGTCGCCGCGAGCAGCCAGGACCTGGTGCAGGCGTTCTACGACGTGCTGCCCGCGGGCGACGAACTCAACCTCATCACGAGCGAGCGTCGACTGGCCGGTGCCAACGGCTTGCCCGACATCCGCATCACCGACGAGGCGGTGAACCGCGCCAACCTGAGCCGCAAGCTCGTCATCCGCTTCTCCGCGCCGACGGCCTCGCGCGTGCGCGCCGGCCGCGGCAACCGCAGCATCGACCTCGTGCTGCCGGGTCGTGCGTCGCAGGTGCCGGTCGCGGCGCCGGCGGCCCCCGAACCGGGGACCAGCGGTCGCTACGTGATCAGCCTCAAGCGATCCGCCGACCCGTATGCGCAGCTCGACGCGCCGGTGCCGTCGGCGCTGCAGCGCTACCAGGTGTTCACCGCGCAGCGCGTCGTCGACGGGCAGACGCTGCACGAAGTCAACATCGGCTACTTCGAGACACGCGCCCAGGCCGAGGCCGCGCAG
>CAJPFZ010000448.1 GCA_905339355.1 Burkholderiaceae bacterium | reverse complement strand
CGGCGGCTGGTGGTTCGCGCGGGACGGAAGCGGCGACCTGCAATACCGCACGGCACGCATCGAACGCGGCTCGCTGCAGGCGACCGTCGCCGCATCGGGCACGGTGACGCCGGTGACGCAGGTGCAGGTGGGTACGCAGGTCTCTGGACAGATCAAGGAGCTGTTCGCCGATTTCAATTCCGAAGTGAAGGCCGGCCAGCTGTTGGCGCGCATCGACCCGGAGGCCTTCGAGTACAAGCTGCGCCAGGTGCAGGCCGATCTCGACTCGGCCCGCGCCTCGGTGCTCAATGCCCAGGCCAACGCGACGGCGGCCCAGGCGGCGGTGTCGCGCGCGACGGTCGATCTCAGCGAAGCGCAGCGTGCGCTGCAGCGCAACCAGGAGCTGGTGGCGCAGAACTTCATCTCGCCGGCGCAGCTCGACACCTCGCGCGCGCTGGTGGCGAGCCAGAGTGCCGGGGTGAAGGCGGCCCAGGCCCAGGTGCAGGTGGCGCAGGCGCAGATCGCCAGCGCCCAGGCCGCGGTGAAGCAGCGCGAAGCGCTGGTGGCGCAGGCCAAGATCGACATCGAACGCACGCAGGTGCGCTCGCCGGTGGACGGCGTGGTCATCAAGCGCAGCGTGGAGCTGGGCCAGACGGTGGCCGCGAGCCTGCAGGCGCCCGAGCTGTTCGTCATCGCGCAGAACCTGTCGGACATGCAGGTCCAGACCTCGATCGACGAAGCCGACATCAGCCGCGTGAAGCTCGACCAGACGGCGAGCTTCACCGTCGACGCCTTCCCGGGCCGCAGCTTCGAGGGCCGCGTGAGCCAGGTCCGCAAGGCGGCGACCAACACGCAGAACGTCATCACCTACACCGTGGTGGTCGCCTTCTCCAACACCGAGACGAGGCTGCTGCCCGGCATGACGGCCAACGTGCGGCTCGTCACCGACACGCGCGACAACGTGCTGAAAGTGCCCAATGCGGCGCTGCGCGTGCGCCTCCCGGGCGTGCAGCCGCCGGCGAGTGCCGCCTCGCGCAGCAGCAGCCCGGCGGATGCGTCGACGCGCGGCGGGGAGGAGCCGATCCGCCGTGCGCAAGCGCAGGAGCGGCCCGAGGGCGCGCGGCCGCAGGCCGGCCAGACCACCGCGGAACCCGGTGCAACGGCGCGCGCGAGGACCGGCGAGGGCGGGCGGCGGCAAAGCACACGCGGGCGCATCCACCTGCTGGAGAACGGCAAACCGCGCGCCGTCGACGTGCGCGTGGGCATCACCGATGGAACGATGACCGAACTGATCGTGCCGCCGAACTCGCCCGATGCGGCGCGGCTCGTCGAGGGCGCCGAAGTGATCGTCGGCACGGTGACGCCGGGCAGCGCCCGCACGGGCCCGACACCCGCGCCGGCCGGCCCGCGCATGAGACTCTGAGCATGGCCGCGCTGATCGAAGCACGCGAGCTCACCAAGGTCTACGCGACGGGCGGCCACGAGGTGCATGCGCTGCGCGGCGTGTCGCTCGACATCGAGGAGGGCGGCTTCGTCGCCATCATGGGCGCCTCGGGCTCGGGCAAGTCGACGCTGATGAACATCCTCGGCTGCCTCGACCGCCCGACCAGCGGCCGCTACCACCTCGCCGGCGAAGCGGTGGAGGGCATGGGCGCCGACCAGCTGGCGTCGGTGCGCAACCGCCGCATCGGCTTCGTGTTCCAGCAGTTCAACCTGCTGCCGCGCACCTCGGCGCTGGAGAACGTGGAGCTGCCGATGCTCTACGCGAACGTGCCGAGCGCCGAGCGACGCGCGCGTGCACTGGAAAGCCTGAAGCGTGTCGGCCTCGCCGAGCGCGCGCAGCACACGCCGGCGGAGCTGTCCGGCGGCCAGCAGCAGCGGGTGGCGATTGCCCGCGCGCTCGTCAACCGGCCGCAGCTGATCCTCGCCGACGAGCCCACCGGCGCGCTCGACACGCAGACCTCCGAAGAGATCATGCGCTTGCTGGCCGAGCTCAACGCACAGGGCATGACGGTGGTGCTGGTGACGCACGAGTCCGACATCGCGGGCTGGGCGCGGCGGCGGCTCGTCTTCCGCGACGGCAGCATCATCGAAGACGTGCAGCAGGCGCCGCGCCGGCAGCCGCAAGAGGTGCCCGCATGAACACGATGGCGGCGCTGCGCTCGGCCTTGCGCGCCCTGCGCACCAACCTGCTGCGCAGCATCCTGACGATGCTCGGCATCATCATCGGCGTGGCCGCGGTGATCACGATGATCGCGGTCGGCAGCGGGGCGCAGCAGCGGGTGTCGGAGCAGATGAAGTCGCTCGGCTCCAACATCATGCTGGTGCTGCCCGGCACGCAGACGGCGGGCGGCGTGCGCATGGGCGCGCAGAGCGGACAGAACCTGACCGAGGAAGACGCCGCCGCGATCGCGCGCGAGGTGCCCGAGGTGCAGGTCGCCGCGCCGAGCAACCGCTCGTCGGCGCAGATCGTCGCCGGCAATGTCAACTGGAGCACCTCCATCACCGGCACCACCAACGACTACTTCGAGGCGCGCGACTGGCCGCTCGCGTCGGGCCGCCTGTTCGAAGACGGCGAGATCCAGGGGTCCGGCAAGGTCGCAATCGTCGGCCAGTCGGTGGCACGCCAGCTGTTCGGCGACGCCGACGCGATCGATCAGATCGTGCGCATCCGCAACGTGCCGGTGACGATCATCGGCGTGCTCTCGCCCAAGGGCCAGAATGCCTTCGGCCAGGACCAGGACGACATCGCGGTGGTGCCGATCTCCACGCTGCGCAACCGCATCCAGGGCGGCAACACGGGCAGGCTGCGGCGGGTCAGCACGATCAACGTGAAGGTGCACGAAGGCCAGGACATGAAGGCCGCGGAGGAGAGCATCCGCGAACTGCTGCGCCAGCGGCAGAAGCTGCAACCCGGCGCCGACGACACCTTCACCGTGCGCAACCTGACCGAGGTGCTGCAGGCGCAGGAGGAGTCGAGCCGGGTGATGACGCTGCTGCTGGCCGCGGTGGCCGGCGTGAGCCTGGTGGTGGGCGGCATCGGCATCATGAACATCATGCTGGTCAGCGTGACCGAACGCACCCGCGAGATCGGCCTGCGCATGGCGGTCGGCGCGCGCGGGCGCGACATCCTTGTGCAGTTCCTCATCGAAGCGATCGTGCTGAGCCTGGCCGGCGGCGCGATCGGCGTGCTGGTGGGCGTGGTGTCCACATGGGCCGTGGCGGCATTCGCCGGCTGGAAGGTCGCGCTGACGGGCTCGTCTATCCTCCTGGCCGCGGGTTTCTCTGCGGCCGTGGGCGTGTTCTTCGGCTTCTACCCCGCACGCCGGGCAGCAGGACTGCTGCCCATCCAAGCATTGAGGTACGAATGAAAACAATCCAACGGTTTCGAGCTTTCTTCTTGCTCGCTCTCGCCAGCGTCTTTCTCGCGGCCTGTTCCACGCTCGATTCGCAGCGCACCATGGTGTTCACCGACGCCGACATGGCGCGGCTCCTGGAACAGCACGGGCCGTTCCAGCGCCGCCTGCTCGAAGTGCTCGACGTGCGCGTGCAGCGGCCCTCGGTCAAGCTGCTGTCGGCCACCAACCGGCTAGCGAGCGCCTTCGACGTGGCGGCCACCGAACGCATGAGCCGCACCACGCTGAACGGCCGGCTGGAGGTCGAGTACGCCTTGCGCTACGACGACGCGGAGCAGGCGATCCGCATGACGCAGGTGCGTGTCGACGACTTCCAGCTCAACAACGTTGCGCCGGAGAAGAAGGCCGGCATGCAGCGCCTGGGCACGCTGATCGCGGAATACATGCTCGAAGATGCCGTGCTCTACCGCTTCAAGCCCGCCGACCTGAAGAATGCCGAAGGCCGCGGCGTCAGGCCGGGCGCGGTGACGGTGACTTCACGCGGCGTCGAAGTGACGCTCGCGCCGATCGGCCGCTGAGAGGCTGAGACGCACCGCCGCGTGGCGCGGCGCTACTGCGCGTGCATCGTCCAGGATGCCTGGTAGCGGCCCTGCACGACGGCGATTGCCAGGCCGCTCGTCCGCGGCTCCATGCTGCGCAGAGCGAGCAGCAGGCCCGACAGCGCGGCCGCGCGCGGGCCGAGGGCCTGCATCATCCCGTCGGTGTCGCAATCGAGATCCGCTTGCGGCTCGGCGGGCAGCGTGCATGCGCCCTCGACATCCGGAGACGGCGGCGATGCCTCGGCGAGATGACGTTGCAGTGCGAACTCGAGCTGCGAGCGGCTGGCGTTGCGTGCGGCTTCGGCCTGCGCCCATGCGGCCAGCATGGCCGGTGGCGACGCCTGCGCGGCCGTCGGGGCTGGCGGCGGATTCACCCAGCGTTTCGGCGCCGCACCGGGCAGGCTGATCGTCGGCACCGCGAGGGGGATTCCGACGATCGGTTCGGCCGGGGCGGGCGGCGCAGCGAGAGGCTTGGGCTTCTCGTGCGCCATGTCGTCATTGCGCGGTCGACGTGTCGCCTTGGCTTCGGGCCGAGCCGGTTGCGGCGCAGTCCGAAGCCGCGCCACCTCGACCGGGTGGGGGTGAGCGGCTGGAGCTGCGATCAGCCGCATCGCCACACGCGCGCTGCGTGCCGGCTCGCGCTTGGCCGCGACACCCTGCCAGGCCCAGCCGATCAGGAGGCCATGCACCAGCACCGTCGCGGCTGCCACCGCCTTGAACACGAACGAGCGCGGCCGCAGCGTTGCCGCTGCGGCCGCAGCCCTGCCCGGACCGGCGGGACGCCATGAGCTGGCACGGTGCAGCATCGATGGCGTCCTTCGCGGTTCGACGGGGGGTCGGTCAGTACTTCACGTCGCCGTGGATCACCCGCGGCGCATCGGTCACCGCCGGCTTCGCGCCGATGTAGAGCGCGCTGGCCGAATCCGACGGGTCCTGCAGTCCGCTGGCGGTGGGCAGCGTGAGCCCGGTCGGCAGGGTCAG
>CAJPFZ010000447.1 GCA_905339355.1 Burkholderiaceae bacterium | reverse complement strand
TTCGCGATCAACAACTTCGACCTGCAAGGCACGAAGGTCTGGATGTTCGGCCACTGATCTTCCGAGCATGAGGCACGTCTTGCACGTGCCTTGGTGAGATTGCGTTCCGCCCCGTGCGTGAGGTCGACCACGGGGCGCATTCTTGGCGCAACACCACCCGCACCCGGCCCGCATTCCGCTCCTTGCCAGAACAACATTCGGAGTCGCCACCATGTCGCTTCGCCTCGCAAGCGCTGCCTGCCTTGCCGCCGCCATCGCGGCCGCCGGCGTGCCGGCCCATGCGCAGGGATTGCCGCTGAACGACGAGCAGTTGTCCGAAGTCACGGGGCAAGCCCTGCTGAACCTCACCAACACCCAGCTCGACGGCTTCGACTTCACCCGCATCACGCTCGGCGCCGACATTCAGCTGAGCGCCAACCTGAGCCAAGTGCGCCTGGGCGAATACAGCTATGCGGCGCGCAACGGCACCGGTGCCGACATCGACATCGGCCTGATGCGCTTCGGCCGCAGCGACGGCAGCGAAGCGCAACGCACCGTCGCCATCAGTGACCCCTATTTCGAGTTCGTCTACAAGAACGTCGGCGACGGCAGCACGCGTGAAGTGATCGGCATGCGCCTGGGCTTCGGCAGCCTGCAAGGCGACCTCGGCGTGCAGCTCAACACGATCAGCGGCTCGCTGCTGATCGATGCCGGCGCAGCCGGCGTCATCGACTCGCGCAACGACCCGCTGGGCGGCAAGCGCTGGGACGGCAGCACCTGCGGCGACGCGGCCTGTGCCGTCACGCTGTCGCAGCTCGGCAGCCTGACCGCCGGCGACGCCAACGGACCGAGCCGCGACTTCTTCATCTCGGTGCTGAAGCAGGCGGTGCAGTTCCCCGGCGTCAACGGCGCACTGGCCGCGCCGGACAAGGCGCTCGAAGGTTTCTGGATGAACTGGCGCGACCGCGTGTCGGCGCCTGCCCTGAACCAGCCGCCGCCCCCCAACCTGCCGAAGCCCCCGGGTTGAGCGCATGGCCCGCCCGACCTGCCCTTCGCCGCGCCTTGCGTGGCGCGTGCTCGGTGCAGCCGGCGCGCTGCTGCTCGCCTGCGCGAGCCACGCCGGCACGATGCAGTCGCTGTCCGACGAAGAGCTGTCCGGCGTCAGCGGCAGCGGTCTCGCCTTCAACCTGAAGGACTTCTCGCTCAGCGGCGGCCTCACGCTGACCTACACGATGCCCGGCCCGTCGGGCGCGAGCCTGTGGCTCGGCAACCTGTCGTTGTCGCGCTCCGACGATCCGGACGCGACCTTCACCGATCCCTACACGCTGCGCGTGCTGCCGCGCGGCGAGGGACTCGCCGACGTGATCCGCCTGACCGAACCGGCCAACGCCAACGGCATGCTGAAGTGGCAGTTCGCCGCCGACTGGGGCGTCAACGCCGACGGCATCGATTTCCAGGGCGGCGCGCTGGTGGTGAAGGATCTCGTCACGCGCGGCGGCAGCCTGACGCTGACGACGCCCGCGACGCCGGGTGTCGAAGGCATCGCCTTCGGCCTCGCGCTGCAGGCCGAGATCGGCGACCTGATGCTGCGCCCGCGCGGCCGCGACGACGTCACCGCGGCCGATCCGGCGAGCGTCACCGAGCAGCTGCGCTTTTCCGGCATCAAGCTCGGCGCCGCCTCGGAAAGCGGCGCCCTGCTGGGAACGCCGTGGGCCATTGCCGACGCGACGACCCAGCCCGGACTCTTCAACGCTGTGACGGATGCCGCCGGCAACTCCTACTTGCACCTCGCCATCGGCTGGCCCACCACCGCGGCCGGTGCTCCGCTCGGCGGACTGGCCATCGACAACATCGCTTTCAAGAGCGCGTCGCTGCCCGGCGGCGGCATGCTGGACCTCGGTTCCAGCCGCATCGGCACGATGCAGATCCAGTTCCTCGACGTCAAGCTGAAGCCGGGGTTCTGATGAAACGTCTCGCTGCCTTGCTGCTCGCCTTCTCGACCGCGGCTGCCGCCGGTGCGCCGGTGGCGCTGAGCGACGACGAACTTGCCGGCGTGAGCGGCCAGGACGGCATCGGCATCGCGGTTCATCTCGAGCTCAACTCGTCCGTGCTCGACGGCGTGCCCAGCGACAGCCGGCTCACGCTCGGATTCAAGGTCGACGGCGTTACCACCTACGCGGTGCTGCACAACCTCGCCGGCGTGGTCGACCTCTTCGCGCTGTCGCTCGACGTGCGCAGCCGCGCCGACGGCGGCGGCGACTACGTCGACATCGGCCTGCCCGGCTTCATTGCCTTCAGGGAATTCGGCTTTCGCGCGCTGGCGGCTCAGACCGATCCGCACGCGCCGATCGCACCGAGCGCGAGCTACGGGCAGCTGCTGCTCAACGGAACCGGCGCGATGACCGGGCACGTCTACCTGTGGGGCCATCAATAGGGCTTCACTCCTGGAGGAAGAATCGATGTGGATGATCCTGCTCGGCGTCGTCGCCGCCATGATTGGCGTCTCGGGTGTCAGCTCCCAGCTGCCGCCCGAGGCGCAGCCGGCCGACCAGTTCGAGCTCAACATGGCGCGCGTGGGTGGGGGCGCCGCGCCCGAGCCGGTGCAGATGAAGCCGCACTCGGAGTTCAAGTTCCAGAACATCGTTCGCCAAGCCTACGACTACAGCTGCGGCTCGGCGGCGCTCGTCACGGTGATGAACAACTACCTCGGCCTCGGGGTCACCGAGCAGCAGGCGATGGAAGGCATGCTTGCGCACGGCGAGCGCGAGAAGATCATCGCGCGGCGTGGTTTCTCGCTGCTCGACATGAAGCGCTACATGCTGACGCTGGGTGGCGACGCAGCGGGCTTTCGCGCCGAAATGTCCGACCTGGCCGGCTTGAAGCAGCCCGGCATCGTGCCGATCGACTACGCCGGCTTCAAGCACTTCGTCGTCGTGCGCGGCGTGCGCGATGGCAAGGTGTTCGTTGCCGATCCGTCCGCGGGCCACGTCGTGTTTTCCACCGATGAGTTCGCGAAGCTGTGGGATCGCAACACGCTGTTCCTGCTCTACCCGCCCAAGAGCCAGCCGACCACGCTGGCCCGGCTTTCCCTGTCCGACCGCGAACTCGGCGTGGTCGACGTCGACCTGATACGGCCCGAGGCCGTGCTCCCCCAACTCGACCGGTCCGAGGCCCTGCAACGAGCGGTGCAGTCCGGTCTGGGTGTCTTCACCTTGCGCAAATAGAACATGAGCTCCCCTTCGCATTTCATGCTGTCCGCGGTACATGCCGCGGCCCTGATCATCTGCAGCGGCGCCGCCTCGGCGCAGGACGGCAGCGCCAGCGCGCCGGCGAGCGCGGCTTCCGCACCGGCACCGGCACCGGCGGCGGCGTCGGCACCGGCACCCGCAGCGTCGGCGGCAGCGGCCGCACCCGCCGACGCCGCCAGCTCACCCGCGGCCACCGCGCCGCGCCCCAACGGCGCCAGCACCGAAGCCGCGCGCGAAGCGCTGCAGAAGAAGGAAGGCGACGTGGATCAGGCCAAGGTGCTGCGCGAAACGCTGTCGGCCGCCGACAAGCAGTACTCGCTGCTGCGCGCCGGCAAGCGCGCCATCACCTACGACCTGACCTATTCGTACATCGGCGAGCAGCTGATCAACGCCAACTTCACCGACCAGCAGCTGACCGCCTTCTCGATCCAGAACACCCGCGGCCACACGGTGACGAACACGCTCTCGGCCGACTACGGCGTGCGCGACAACCTCACGGCCAACGTCACCGTTCCCTTCGTCAGCAAGTATTCGCAGTCGGAGAGCTTCTCGGGCCTGACCAACGCCTTCGGCGACATCTCGCTCGGCGCGCGCTTCCAGCCGTTCCCGGTGACACGCGAGTTCCCGGCGCTCACGGCCACGGGCACATTGCGCTTGCCCACCGGCCGCAGTCCCTTCAAGACCATCGAACGCCAGGGCCTGGGCACCGGCGCCGGCTACGCCTCGGCCACGGTCGGCCTCAATGCTTCCAAGGTGGTCGACCCGGTGGCGATCTTCGGCTCGGTCAACTTCACCTACGGCCTGCCGGCCAAGCACCTGAGCCAGGTCCGCAACGGCCAGGAGCTCAAGGAAGTGCGCCCCGGCATGGGCGTTGGCTTCGGCGTCGGCTTCGCCTATGCACTGTCGTACAACATCTCGACCACGCTGTCGTTCCAGCAGTCGATTTCGGCGCGCACGAAGCTGAAGGTGCTCGACGGCGCGCGCGGGCTCGTGGACACCAAGACCGCGAGCCAGTCGTCAGCGATGCTCAACATGGGCCTCGGGGTGCGGGCCTCGCCGGTGACGACGATGAACTTCACGGTCGGCGTGGGCCTCACCAGCGACACGCCAGACTTCACCTTCGGCATGAACATGCCGCTGCACTTCTAGGCGCGCGCCATGCACGCCCTGCCGTCCGCGCGCGCCCTCGGGCGCCGCGCTCCCCTCGCCGCGGCCGCCGCCGCGGCCCTGGCGCTCGTCGCCGCGAACGGGGCGCGCGCCTCGTTCACCGAGAACATCGGCACCAGCCCGATCGCGATGTCGCTCGGCAATGCCGTCACGGCCGACCCACCGGGGCACGACTCGATCCACTTCAACCCGGCGGGCCTCACGCGGCTCAAGGGCAAGATCAAGTCCGACACCTTCTTCGGCGCGTCGATCAAGCCCTACGCCACCTTCACGCAGCCTCCCGGCTTCGACATCGGCGGCTGGACCGAGGACCCGCTCGCCGGCACCAGCACCGGGCGCGTGCGGCAAAGCATCTTCCTGCCGATCATCGGCGTGCCGAAGGCGCGCCTGCCGTTTGCCGCCGGCGCTGGTCTGGGCTTCAGCTGGAACAAGCCCGGGTCGCCGTGGACCTTCGCGACCGCGAGCTACGTCGTGCAGGGCGTGGGCATCGAGCGCACGCTCGACGCCGACGACCCCGCGCGCTTCGACGGCAAGCGCATCAACATCCAGCGCCTCGTGTACCTGTCGCCTTCCGTCGGCTACAAGTGGTCGAACACGCTGAGCTTCGGCGTCTCGGTGCCGATCGCGCACCAAGGCTTCATGCTCGACACCGACATGCGCATGCCCAACAAGCTGCTGGGCGTGATCGGCGAGCTGCAGGACGCGTGGTGCGGCGACGAGGGCAACCCGCTCGACACCTTCGCCTTCGGGCTGTGCGGCGGCGGCCAGGAAGGCCGGCTGCGACCGTTCAACAAGATCGGCGGCATGCAGTTCGAGATGACTGCGCCGGCCGATCCGACCATCAACCTCGGCGTGCTGTGGGAACCGAGCGAGAAGTTCTCGCTCGGCGCCGTCTACCAGGGCGGCTCGAACTCGGTGCTCACCGGACGCTACCAGTTCAACGCCGAGCCGATGCTCGATCAGTTCGTGCGCGGCATGTACAGCAGCCTGCTGGGCCCGATCGCGGCGTCGATGTTCGGTTTTCCGACCTCCATTCCCCCGGTGCAAAGCGGCAACGTCACGCTCAAGCTGCCGTACGCCGAGCACGTGCAGGTGGGCCTCAAGCTCAGACCGGTCAGCCGCGTCCAGCTCAACGTCGACGCCAACTGGAGCAACTGGAAACGCTGGGACAAGCTGACCTTCCAGTTCGACAAGCAGATCGATCTGCTGAAGATGGCGCGCATCTTCGGCCAGGCCGATTCGAGCAAGCTCATCATTCCGCGCGGGTACCGCAACACGGTGAACTACAACTTCGGCCTGCAGGTCAAGGTGACGGACTCCATCACGCTGCGCGCCGGCTACGAGCCGCGAAAGAGTTCGGTACCGAACAGCAAGCTCGACCTCATCTCGCCGCTGCCCGACATCACGATCAAGAGCATCGGCATCGGCTACGCCAACAAGGACGGTCTGCGCATCGACGCGGCGGCGAGCTACGCCAGCGGCCGCTTCGACGTGCCGGCCGACGGCAGCTGCAACCTCAACTGCACCCACTTCTTCAACGCCGTCTACAACCCCTATGCGGGCCTCGACGTGAGCGGCGGCATCCGCATCCGCTACGTCGGCGTGACGTTGAGCAAACCGTTCTGACATTGCCCATGAAGTCCATGACGCACCGCCCCCTGCTGCTTGCCCTCGCGCTGTGCGCGGCCCACGGCCTCACCGCGGCCCAGCAAGCCTCCTCCGACGAGAAGAACAAGCTCGTGCAGCGTGCGCTCGCGCTGTGGCATGTCGAGGACGCCGCCGTCGTGATGGTGCAGCGCCCCGCCGCCAACGCGATGCAGCAGGCGCGCATCGCTCTGCAGGGCCGCGTCAGCGCGCCCAAGCAGGAGGCGACGCTGAAGGACATCGCCGTCGACATCCAGAAGTACGTCGACGAGGCGACCCCGATCGCACGCGCGAGTGCCACGCGGCTGAAGGCGCCGACCCTCGGCCCGCTGCTCGCGCAGAACTTCAACGAGGACGAACTGCGCCAGCTGATCGCGCTGCTCGAGTCGCCGGTGAAGCGCAAGTTCGAGAAGCTGGTGCCGGAGTTCGAACGCACCTTTGGCGAAAAAATCGCGGCCGAAAGCAGCGCGACCATCGATCCGAAGCTCAAGGCGCTGACGCAGAACGTCGGGCTCAAGCTGCGTGCAGCGACGGTGGCGCCGTGAAACGCACTCGCTTCGACCGGTGACGAGATGCAAACCCAGGAGCCCGCGATGACAACCCGCACGATGTCCAGCCCCGACCACGCCTGGCTGCGCATGGATAGCCCGGAGAACCTGGTCGTGATCCATCTCGCCTTCGTGTTCGAAGGCGAACTCCCGCTTGCCGCGGTGCGCCACAAGCTGCAGACACGGCTGCTCGCGCATCACCAGTTCACTCACCGCGTGCAGCGCGGCTGGCTGCGTTCGCACTGGGTCGCCGACCCCCTGTTCAGCATCGAGCGGCACCTGCACGAGATGCGCCTGCCGGCAGGCTCGGGCCACAAGGAACTCAAGGCGTGGATGTCGGGCGAGGCCTGCAAGCCGCTCGCCGCCGACCGGCCGCTGTGGCTCGCGACGCTGGTGCACGGCGTCGACGGGCGCTCTGCGCTCGTGATGCGGGTGCACCACAGCCTCGCCGACGGCGTCTCGCTGATGGACCTGATCAGCGGCATGACCGACATCGCCCCCGGCGAGCGCTACGTCGAGCCGGCGCACGCCAGCCAGCGCCTTGCGCTGACCCCAGGGGTTGTGCTGCGCCACGCGCCGCAGGTGCTGGCCGATGCGATGACGATGATCTTCATGCGGCGCGACAAGCCGAGCCGCATCAAGGGTGCGCCGGGGCGCCACAAGTCGGTCGCCTGGTCGGAGCCGATGTCGCTGGCCGCCACGCGCGAGCTCGCGCACCGGCATGGCGCCACCGTCAACGACGTGATGCTCGCCGTCATCGCGGGCGCGCTGCGGCGCCATCTGCACACCCAGGGCGAGCGCCATGTCGCCGCGCCGGTGCGCACGGTGATCCCGATGAACATGCGTCCGCCCGGCGAGAGCCACCTGCTGGGCAACCGGTTCGGGCTGGTGGGCCTCGAGCTGCCGGTGCACCTGGCCGACCCGCTGGCACGGCTGCGCGCCATTCGCGACGGCATGACCGGCCTCAAGCGCGGCTTCCAGGGCCAGCTCGCGCTCGCGCTGGTTGGCTTCGCCGGCCTGCTCCCGATCGCGCTGCAGCGCGCGCTGCTGGGCCTGTTCTCGCGCCGCTGCAGCGTCATCGTCACCAACGTCATCGGGCCGGCCGAGCCGCGCTGCGTCGCCGGCGTGCGCATGGACGAGCTGATGCTGTGCGTGCCGCAGGGCATGACGGTGGGCGTGGGCGTCTCCATCATTTCGTACAACGACATGCTGCGCATCGGTTTCCTGGTCGACAACAAGCTGATGCCCGATTGCGCCGCCGCCGCTGCCACCGTGCGCGGCTGCTTCGATCAGCTGAGCCGCGCCGCCGGCGCGCAGATTCCGCTGCCCTTTGCCGAACCGGCGAACGACGAGGCCTTCTGGTCGCCGGCGGCGCTGCTCGATCAGGACGTGGCCCTGCGATGACCGCACCTCGACTCATCGGCACGCTGCGCGCGTTCGCCGCGACCTTGTGCCTCGCGCTCGCCGCCGGCTGCGGCGGCGGCGGAGGAGGTTCCGGCGGCGACACGCCGCCGCCCGGCGGGCAGCTCGGCAGCCTGACCCTCGGCCTGGCCGGCGGCGCCCCGGCCGGCTACCGGCACGTGTGGGTCACCATCGATGCGGTCGCACTGCACACCGATGCCAACCGCGCCTGGGCGCCCACCGATTCGAGCTGGCAGGTGCTGCGCCTGCCGGCGCCGAGGACCATCGACCTCACGACGTCGATCAACGGCGTCATCAGCCCGCTGATGGCCGGCCGAACGCTGGCCGCCGGCACCTACGGCCAGTTGCGCCTGTTCGTGCGCCGCCACGACGACCTGCTGGCCGACTCGGCACGCGCGCTGCAGCTCGACCGCAACGCGCAGGTCGACCATGTGGATGCCGACGGGACGCTGCACCAGGTGCCGCTCGAATTCACCGACAACGAACAGGGCCTGCGCCTGGCCGGCCCGATCGTCGTCGATGCGGACGTCGCCACCGACATCACGCTGCAGTGGGACCTGGAGCGCAGCCTCGTGCGTTTCGCCGCCGACGACGGCATCGACCGCGTGACGATGCGGCCCGATCTGCGCTGGTACGACATCGCGCAGACCGGCGCCATCATCGGCCTCGTCGAAAAGTCGCAGTTCTGCGAGGCCGGAGCACCGAGCCCCTGCATCTCCGACGTGGTCGCGACGGCGCTGCTGCCGTCTGCCGACGGCCGCATGAAGGTCAGCGTTCGTTCGACGCCGGTGATCGTCGGCGACCAACACGCCGCGTTCGCGCTCTACCCGCTGCCCGCCCTGCCGTCGGGCGGCACCGTCGACGTGATGATCCGCGGCCGCAACATGCGCACGATGATCGTGCGCGACGTGCCGGCGAGCGCCGCCGACCTGCTCGCCGCCAACCCGACCCAGCTCGGCGTGGACTCGAGCGGCGCGGGCCCCGTGGCCGCGCCGCTGGTGCCGGCGCTGAGCAACGCGGGCGACAGCCGTGCATCGCTGGCCGCGCCGGCCTCGCCCATGTCTGCACAGCTGCTGTTCGCACAGACCGTGGGAGCCGGCGAGCTGCCCCACGAGGTGGTCGCCGCCAACACCGACCCGTTCAGCGGCCTCCTGGCGCGGCCGGTGGTGCTGCCGAGCGGTCCGCTGCGCGTGGCCGCCTACACCTCGACCGGCGCGCTCTCGTTCGCCGACGTGACGCCGCAGGAAGGCGCCGACGGCTTCAGCGTGATGACACTCGGCACACGCTACGACGAGCCGAGCAACCTCACGCTGATCAGCGCGCCCGGCGGGAGCGACGTGTCGTTCACGGCCGCGGCGGCGCCGCGCCGCGGCGACATCGCGACCGGCACCCTGACCGTCCATCTGGCCGGCGGCTCGACGGCAACGACCGATGCCGCCCAGCTGGTGGTGAGCGACGCCGGCGGCATCGTCGCGACGCAGGACATCTCGGCGCTGATCGGCGTGGCCGGCGCGCAGGCCACGCTGCAGCTGCCGGCCGGCGCGCAGGCCGCATCGCTCGGGGCGACGGCGGTCTACGCGGTCTCGGTGCGCACGTGGCGGCGCGCGGCGCCGTCGAGCAGCGTGGTGTGGGCGCGCGCGCCGACCGTGGCAGATCTGCGCGACGCCGGCTCGGCTGCCGTGACCGTCACCTTGCCGTGAGTGGCGAAGCGATGGTGATGCAAGGCACGCTGCGCGTCGACACCGCGCTCGCCGGCAAGCGTGTGCTGCTCACCGGCACCACCGGCTTCATCGCGAAGGTGGTGCTCGAGAAGCTGATTCGCGAGGTGCCAGGCATCGCCAGCATCGTGCTGCTGCTGCGCGGCACGCGCGCCCACGCCAGCGCCGAACAGCGCTTTCATGCCGAGGTGCTGAACTCGAGTGTGTTCGATGCGCTGCGCCGCAGCGACCCTCTGCGCCTGCACGAGGCGGTCGCGCGCATGCGCTTCGTCACCGGCGAGATCACCGCGCCTCGCTTCGGCCTGGCGGAGGCGGAGTTCGCCGCGCTGGCGAGCGAGGTGGACGTGATCGTCAACGTGGCGGCGAGCGTGAACTTCCGCGAGGAGCTGGACCAGGCGCTGGCCATCAACACGCTCGCACTGCTGCACCTCACGCAGCTGGCGCGGCGTGCCGGCCACGCACCGCTGGTGCAGGTTTCAACGTGCTACGTCAACGGCCACCACCGCGGGCTGATCGCCGAAGAGATCGCGCCGCCGGCGCGTGGGCGATTGGCGCGGCACCCGGACGGCTACTGGCAGGTCGACTCGCTGATCGCCGAGCTGCAGGCGCGTATCGCCGAGCTGAAACAGCGCATCGCCGACCCGGCGCTGCGTCGGCAGGCGCTGGTCGACCTCGGCATCCGCGAGGCGCAGCGCCGCGGCTGGAACGACACCTACACCTTCACCAAGTGGCTGGGCGAGCAGATCGCCTGCCGCGAGATGGCCGGCGCCACGCTCAGCATCGTGCGCCCGGCCATTGTCGAAAGCGCCTGGCGCGCGCCGCAGCCCGGCTGGATCGAAGGAATGAAAGTGGGCGACGCGATCGTGCTCGCCTATGCGCGCGGCAAGACCACGCTGTTCCCGGCCCGGCTCGACGGCATCGCCGACATCGTGCCGGTGGACCTGGTGGCCAGCAGCATCGTGCTTGCCGCTGCGCAGGCCGTCGCGCGGCCCGGGCAGCGGCGCGTGATGCAGGTGGGCACGAGCACGCGCAACCCGATCCGCGTGGGCGACTACATCGCGCTGTGCCAAAGCGAGATGCGCGACAACGGCGCGGCCTATCCGCGGCTGATCCGCCGCCCGCTCACCAAGCCCTTTCGTACCGTGCCGCGCGGCGTGTTCATCGCTTACCTCGCCGTGGCGCACGGCCTGGCGCGGGCAGCCAATGCGGCGATGAAGTGGCTGGGCGCGACCACTCCCCTCGCGCTCTACGAGCGGCTCGAAACGACGCGCCAGCTGGCGGTGGTGTTTTCGTTCTACACGTCGCCGCGCTGCGTGTTCGACAACCGGCGCCTGCTCGAGATGGCGGCGGAGTTCGATTTCGTCGATCGCATGCGCTTCGAGGTCGACCCGCTGTGTTTCGACTGGCCGAGTTACGTGCGCCGCGTGCATCTGCCGGGTCTGGAGCGCTTCGCCATGAAGAACGGCGGCGAGGTGGACAGACAGCCTGCGCACACCGCTGTCGCGCGCAGGCTCGAGGCCTCGTAGACGCCCCGCGTGCGGTGGATTTCGGCCGGCGAACCTGCCGGCCTAACGCCAATGCCGCTCAGTCAAGCGCCACACCCCACACCCCGTTCGGGCTGAGCCTGTCGAAGCCCTCGTTGGCATGCAGCCGGCGCTTCGACAAGCTCAGCGCGAACGGAACAGAGTGAACGGTATTGCGCCTAACGCCCGCATAACGCCGCGCTGGTAGATTACGCTGGCCGCTGCCATGCACCTGCACCTCGCCACCTCGCCCCGCTTCGTCAACCCCGACGGTGCGGTTGCTGCATTGGCGCCGCGCGACGCCGCCCTGCTGGCCTGGCTGGCGCTCGAAGGTCCCACGCCGCGGGCGCGCCTGGCCGCCCTGCTGTGGCCCGGCAGCGATGTCGAGGCGGCACGCAACGCGCTACGCCAGCGCCTGTTCCAGCTGCGCCGCACCCTCGGCCTGGAGGCCGTGGTCGGCAGCGCCACGCTGGCGCTGGCCGAGGGCCTGAGCCACGATCTCGAAGATGCCGACGGCGTGCTCGGCGATGCCGAACCCGTCGCGGCC
>CAJPFZ010000446.1 GCA_905339355.1 Burkholderiaceae bacterium | reverse complement strand
GAAGCGCAGGAACTGGCCGGCGCCGACCGGCTGCGCATCGATCTCGAAGGGGTAGAGCACCAGCTCGCGGCCAGGCAGCTCGTTATCGAAGGCGAAGCCGCCTCGGTCCGCATGCCTGCCGAGGTGCGTTGGACCGCCTGTCATGGGCAGCGGTTCGGCGCTGGCCTGCGCGGGCAGGCGCGCGCCGTGCGGTGCGGCATAACCCAGCGCGGCGCGCAGCCAGGTGAAGGCTTCGGCATGCATGTCTTCGTGGAACAGCGCGAGGCGATGGAAGTACAGCGCCTGGTCGTCGTCGCCGGCGGGCATGGCGTCGATGCACGCGTCGAGCTGCGCGTCGAGCATCGCGCGCAGCTGCGTCCGCGGCGGCCAGTCCACGTCCCAGCGTGCGTCGTGGGCGAGACGTGCCGAGTCGAGATGATCGTCGGGGCCGGCCCAGCGCGCCGGCAGCGCGGCATGCACCAGCCCGTCGGCACCGACCCGATGCGGCCCCCGCAGGATCCAGAACTCGGCGAACCAGGCGATGTGCGCGAGTTCCCAGGCGACCGGGTTGACGCCGTCGCGCCGCGGCACGCGCCACTGCGCGTCGCTCAGGTCGTCGACGAGCCGCCAGGTGCGCGCGCGGCTCTCGCGCAGCGCATCGGCCAGGGCCTGGCCGCTCAGGTTGCGTGCGACGGTCATCGGGGGTGGCAAGATTCGCCCCCATGAACAGACCCCGCGTGCGGATCGTCTCGCCGGCGCTCGCCTCGGCCAACAACGGCAACTGGCACACGGCGGCACGCTGGCAGCGCTTCCTCGCACCGCTGGCCGACGTCGACGTGGCGCTCGACTGGCAAGGCGAAGCGATCGATGCGCTGATCGCCCTGCATGCACGGCGGTCGGCCGGCGCGATCGCACGCTTCCATGCGGCGCAGCCGGAGCGCCCTCTCGCGCTCGTGCTGACCGGCACGGACCTGTACCGCGACCTCCCTGCGGACGCCGCGGCGCGGAACTCTCTCGACTGTGCGACTCATGTGGTGGTGTTGCAGGAAGAAGCCATGCACCGGCTCGATGCCTCGACCCGCGCCCGGGCGCGGGTGATCGTGCAATCGGCCACCCGACTTCGGCGCAAGCATAAATCGGCAGGGCCGATCGTGCTGGCCGCGGTCGGCCATCTGCGAGACGAGAAGGACCCCGCCACGCTGATGCGGGCCGCCCGGCTGTTGCCGGAAGGCGCGGCGATCGAACTCATCCACATCGGCAATGCGCTGGACGAGGGCCTGGCCAACGCCGCACGCGCCACGATGCAGGCGTGCCCGCACTACCGCTGGCTCGGCGGGCTGGCTGCGGCCGTGACGCGGCGGCGCATCGCCGCCTCGCACGCGCTGGTCCACATGAGCCGCATGGAAGGCGGCGCCAACGTCGTCATCGAGGCGGTGCGATCGGGCGTGCCGGTGCTGGCGAGCCGCATCGACGGCAACGTGGGCCTGCTCGGACGCGGCTACGACGGCTACTTCGCGCCCGGTGATGCGGCGGGGCTGGCCGCGCTGATGCAGCGCTTCGCGGGCGAGGCGGGCTTTGCCGAGCACCTGGCCGCCCAGTGCGCGGAGCGCGAGCCGCTGTTCGCACCCGCCGTGGAGCGCGCCGCGGTGAAAGGCCTTCTGCGCGACATGCTGTCCCGTGTCGAGGCGACAATTCCAGCTCCCCTGCCACCCCCACGCACAACGCCATGACCGACACCACCGCCTGTGCCCTGCCCTCAGGCCAGATCCGACTCACGAGCTTCTCGCACGGCGGCGGCTGCGGCTGCAAGATCGCCCCGGGCGTTCTGTCGCAGATCCTCAAGAGCAGCGCGGGTGGGCTGATCCCGCCGCAGCTGCTGGTGGGCATCGAGACCGCCGACGACGCGGCCGTCTACCAGCTCAACGACGAACAGGCGCTGATCGCGACGACCGATTTCTTCATGCCGATCGTCGACGATCCGTTCGACTTCGGCCGCATCGCCGCCACCAACGCGATCAGCGACGTGTATGCGATGGGCGGCACGCCGATCATGGCGCTGGCGCTGGTGGCGATGCCGATCAACCAGCTGCCGGTGGAGGTGATCGGCGAGATCATCCGCGGCGGCCAGGCGGTGTGTCAGGAGGCCGGCATTCCGATCGCGGGCGGCCACACCATCGATTCGGTGGAGCCGATCTACGGCCTGGTCGTGATGGGCCTGGTGCACCCGAAGAAGGTGCGGCGCAACGCCGACGCGAAACCGGGCGACCTGCTGGTGCTGGGCAAGCCGCTCGGCGTCGGCGTGCTGTCGGCGGCGCTCAAGAAGGGCAAGCTCGGCGACGCCGGCTACGCTCAGCTGATCAAGAACACCACCATGCTCAACAAGCCCGGCGCCCAGTTCGCTGACCTGCCGGGCGTGCATGCCATCACCGACATCACAGGCTTCGGCCTGGCGGGCCACACGCTCGAGCTGGCGCGCGGCGCGCAGCTCGCCGCGACCATCGAATGGAGCCGGGTGCCGCTGCTCGAGGGCGTGGCGGCGATGGCTGCGGACGGTTTCATCACCGGCGCCTCGGGGCGCAACTGGGCCGGCTACGGCGCCGAGGTGCAGCTCGATGCGAGCCTGCCCAAGGTGGTGCAAGACCTCGCGACCGATCCGCAGACCTCCGGCGGCCTGCTCGTCAGCTGCGCGCCCGACACGGTCGGCGAGGTGCTGCGCATCTTCTCGAGCCAGGGTTTCGCGCAGGCCGCGGTGATCGGCCGGGTCGACGCCGGGGCTCCCGGCTTGAAGATCGTCGCCTGACGACATGACCCGAAAGTTCGACGCGATCGTCATCGGCGCCGGCCAGGCCGGACCGCCGCTGGCCGTGCGGCTGGCCCAGTCGGGCTTGCGCACCGCGCTGGTCGAACGCGAACACTATGGCGGCACCTGCGTCAACGACGGTTGCATTCCGACCAAGACCATGGTGGCGAGCGCACGCGCAGCCCACATCGCGCGTCGCGCGGCCGATTTCGGCGTCGTGCTGGGCGGGCCGGTGCGTGTCGACATGAAGGCCGTCAAGGCGCGCAAGGACGCCGTCGTCGGCGAGTCGCTCGCCAATCTCAGGAAGTGGCTCGAAGGCACGCCGAACCTGAGCGTCATCTGGGGGCACGCACGCTTCGTCGGACCGCACGCGATCGAGGTGAGCGGCGAAAGACTCGAGGCGCCGAAGATCTTCGTCAACACCGGCGGCCGCGCCACGCTGCCCGACTGGCCCGGCCTCGACCAGGTGTCCTGCCTGACCAACACCTCGATGATGGCGCTCGACGTGCTGCCCGAGCACCTGATCGTCGTCGGCGGCAGTTACGTGGGCCTCGAGTTCGCGCAGATGTTCGTGCGCTTCGGCTCGCGCGTGACCGTGCTCGAACATGGCGACAGGATCATCGCCCGCGAAGACCCCGAGGTGTCGGCCGAAATCCAGGCGATCCTGCAGCGCGAAGGCGTGGAGTTCCTGCTCGGCGCCCGAGACATCGCGGTGTCGCGCATCGACGAGGGGCCGATCCGCGTGTCGGTGAACGTGCG
>CAJPFZ010000445.1 GCA_905339355.1 Burkholderiaceae bacterium | reverse complement strand
GCGGCGACCAGCGCGGGGTGGCTGTGGCCGAAACTCACCGCGGAGTACGCGGACATCATGTCGAGGTAGCGCCGGCCCTGTTCGTCGAACAGGTGCACGCCCTCGCCGCGGGTCAGCACCACCGGCAGCGGGTGGTAGTTGTGCGCGCCGTGACGCTGCTCGAGTTCGATGGAACGCGGTGTCTTGGCGCAGGCCTTGGCTTCGGCGTGGAGTGCGGCGGCACGGGCGGCGGTGGTCATAAAAAATCCTTCATTCGACTGGCTTTGCGACGATCCTTGCAGTCTAGGTGGGGCGGCGCGAAATAAGCGTTCCAAATATTGCACCGTCGCCAGGATCGGCGCATGATTCGTTCTTTCAGCATCCGCAAGAGCATGAACGAGCAAGGCCTGGACGGCTTGGACCGCAAGATTCTTGGTGTCCTCCAATCGGATGGGCGCGCCTCGAATGTCGACCTGTCTGCACGGGTTCACCTGTCGGCGCCCCAATGCTTCCGGCGCGTGCGTGCACTCGAGGAGCGCGGCGTGATCCGCGGCTACCGGGCGGAGGTGCGGGCGCAGGCGCTGGGGCTGGGCGTGATCGCCTACGTGAGTCTCAACATCGACGGCGGCCAGTTCGGCCGCGTGCGCGACATCGAGGCGAGCATTCGAGACTTCCCGCAGATCCTTGAGTGCCACACGGTGTCGGGCGACTACGACTACCTGCTGAAGGTCGTCGCACGCGATCTGAAGAGCCTGTCGCAATTCCTCACCGATCGGCTGATGCAGGTGCCCGGCGTCGACGACGTGCGATCGATGATCTGCATGGAAGAGGTCAAAGCGGCATCGCCCCTGCCCGTCGATCTCTCGCCTTGATCGCCATTGATGATCCGGACGCACCCGTGACGTCATCCAAACCCCTGCGTTGGGGCATCCTCGGTGCAGCGCGCATTGCGAGTTCGGCGCTGATCCCGGCGCTGCGCGCGACGGGCAGCCGCATCGTCGCGGTCGGCTGCCGCGACGCGGCGCGTGGCGCCGCCTTCGCCGCCGCGCACGGCATCGCGCATGGCGTGAGCTACGACGAGCTGATCGCACGGGACGACATCGATGCGATCTACAACGCGCTGCCCAACCACGGGCATGCGCCGTGGACGATCAAGGCCCTGCACGCCGGCAAACATGTGCTGTGCGAGAAGCCGCTGGCACTCAACGCCGGCGAGGTGGCGCAGATGCTCGACGCCAGCCGCGCCAGCGGCCGACTGGTGCATGAGGCCTTCATGTACCGCTTCCATCCGCAGATCGACAGGCTGCGCGAGCTGGTGGCCAGCGGCGCGCTGGGACCGATCAGGTGGCTGCGCGGCAGCTTCACGTATTTGCTGCGCGACATGAGCGACTGCCGATGGAATCCGGCCCTGGGTGGCGGGGCCCTCTACGACCTCGGCTGCTATCCGCTGAGCCTGATGCGACTGTTGACCCTGGCCGAGCCCACGCTGCTGAGCATGGCCGCGCACCTGACCGCCCCGCCTGCCGGCGGCCGCGGCGGCGTCGATCACGCGGCGCATGCGGTGATGCGTTTCGAGACGCCCGCGGGCCCCGTGCTCGGCCACATGGACTGCGCCTTCTCGCTGCCGTTTCACTGCCACTTCGAACTGTTGTGCGAGGAGGGCCGGCTGAGCCTGCCGGTCCCCTTTGCCAGCAAGGGCGTCGAAACTCGTCTGCATATCGGCGATCAGACCGAGACGTTCGCCATCTGCGACCCCTATGCGCTGATGGTGGCGCATTTCGAATCGGCCGCGCGGGGCGAGTGCGCACTGCGCTTCACGCTGGAGGATTCCCTCGCGCAGGCCCAGGCGATGGACATGCTGCTGCAAGCGGCGCACGCGCACCCGATCGACTGAAACCGGCGGTTTCGCCATGCCGTAGATCGCGCTCTGGGCGCAACCGGAACACGTCAGTACGACCGTGCGCAACGCGCGGTAATCGCACAATGGTTTCCTAAGCGAACACTCGGCTTTGCGTTTATCGGTAGATTCGACCATGTGGACGGGCCAACCAGGCCCATTGCGTAGTCATTGGGCGAACAGCGCCCTTCTCGAGTCGGGAGTCCTTGATGAATGCATTCGACCGTCATGACGTCGAGGCCGAGCGCGCGCCCGAAGCCGCGTTCGGCATCGCCGCGCCCCCCGTCGGCAAGCCCGGCCCGCAAAAGCGCGACCTGATCGCCGGCCTCGAAAAGGGCCTGGCCGTCATTTCGGCCTTCGATCAGGACCGGCCGCGCCTCACGATGACCGAAGTCGCGTCGCTGTGTGGCCTCACGCGTGCGGCCGCGCGGCGCTACCTGATCACGCTGGAGTACCTCGGCTACGTCACCAGCGACCGCAAGATGTACGCACTGACGCCCAAGGTGCTGCGCCTGGGGCAAAGCTACATGCACTCGGCGCGACTGCCGCGCATCGTGCAGCCCGAGTTGCACAAGCTCGCCTACGCGCTGAAGGAAGCCTCCTCAGCCGGCGTGCTGGACGGCGACGACGTGATCTGCATCGCCGCCACCAGCGCTGGCCGCGTCGTGTCGTCGACGCTGCAGCCCGGCACGCGGGTGCCCGCCTACTGCACCGCCAACGGCCGCGTGTTGCTGGCGGCGCTGCCGCAGACGGAGGTCGACGCGTGGATCTCCCGCCAGACGCTCGCACCACTCACGCCGAGCACCGTCACCAGCCCCGAGCGTTTGCGCATCGAGATCGCGCGCACGCGCTCGCAAGGCTATGCCGCCGTCGACCAGGAGCTGGAGCTGGGCCTGCGCACGATCTCCGTGCCGCTGAAGAGCTACCGCGGCGACGTGCTGGCGGCGATGAACGTCAGCGTGCACGCGGCGCGCGTCTCGATGGACCAGCTCGTCAACGACTGCCTGCCCGCCTTGCTGCAAGCCCAGGCGAGCCTGCGCACGGTGTTGTGATGCCGGCCCCGGGGCCGCTCGGATGCGCACGCAAGTCGCCATCGTCGGAGCCGGTCCCGCCGGCCTGCTGCTTGGCGCGCTGCTGAACCGCGCCGGCATCGACAACCTCATCATCGAGCAGCGCAGCGCCGACTATGTGCTCGCGCGCATCCGGGCCGGCGTGCTGGAGCAGACCACCGTCGACCTGCTCGACGAGGCGGGTGTCGGCGAGCGGCTGCACCGCGAAGGGCTGCCGCACGGCGGCATCGAGCTCAGCTTCGCCGGCATGCGCCATCGCATCGACTTCAGGGCGCATACCGGCAAGCAGGTCACGGTATACGGCCAGACCGAGGTGACGCGCGACCTGATGCAGGCGCGCGAGGAGGCGGGACTCGACACCGTCTACAACGCCGACGAGGTCAGCGTGCACGACTTCGATGGCACCTCGCCCCGCGTTCGCTACCGGCTCGACGGAGAGCCGGTCGAAGTGGACTGCGACTTCATCGCCGGCTGCGACGGTTTCCACGGCGTGTGCCGGGCGAGCGTCCCCCCTTCGGCGCTGCACGTCTTCGAGCGCGCCTACCCTTTCGGCTGGCTCGGCCTGCTGTCGCAGACGCCGCCGGTCTCGCACGAGCTGATCTACAGCAGCCACCCGCGCGGATTCTCCTTGTGCAGCATGCGCTCGCCGACCCGCAGCCGCTACTACCTCCAGTGCCCGCTCGACGACCGCGCCGAGAACTGGTCCGACGACGCGTTCTGGGACGAGCTGCGCCGCCGCATCGATCCGGCTGCCGCACAGGCGCTCGTCACCGGCCCCTCGCTCGAGAAGAGCATCGCGCCGCTGCGCAGCTTCGTGGCCGAGCCGATGCGCTTCGGCCGGCTGTTCCTGGCCGGCGATGCGGCCCACATCGTGCCTCCCACCGGCGCCAAGGGACTGAACCTCGCCGCCAGCGACGTGGGCCTGCTGTCGCGCGCGCTGGCGGATCACTACGCGGGCAGCGATGCCGGCATCGACAGCTATTCCGAACGCTGCCTGCGCCGCGTCTGGCGCGCCGAGCGGTTTTCGTGGTGGTTCACCTCGCTGATGCACCAGTTCCCGGAGAACGGCGAATTCGGTCACCGCATGCAGATGGCCGAACTCGACTACCTCGTCGGCTCGGCCGCGGCATCGACGGTGCTGGCCGAAAACTATGTCGGTTTGCCTCTCGAGCGTTGAGGTGTTGCGCGACCTGCCGCGGCTTGTCGTGTAACCTCGCCCGGCACCCTCGATCGACACGATGCCGCGCAGTGAACAGCGACGATCCGTTGCCGAGCGCTTCAGCCTCGAAGCGCGGCGCTTCGCCGCGTGGGCCGACGGCTCGGCGGCGCCGCCGCCGCTTCGCGCGCCGATCGCGCTGCGCCGTGTGGTGGCGCTGTATGCGGCGGCGCTCGATCTGCCGCAGCCCTGGAGCGAACATGTCTCGCACCGTCGCGAAGGCGAGTTCGACCTGTCGCAGCGGCTGGCGGCCGTGCGCGAACGCGCCGCCGCCCTTCCTCTGCAGCATTACAGCGAGATCTTCAGTCCGCTGGTGCCAGCCGACGAGCCGGTGGTGGGCGACCTCGCGGACGACCTGGTCGACATCTACCGCGACATCGCCACCGGCCTGCATCTGTTCGACGCCGGCCGCATCGACGACGCGCTGTGGGAGTGGGGTTTCAACTTCCAGGCGCATTGGGGCGAACACGCCTCGTCGGCGATCCGCGCACTGCACTGTTATCTCGCCCGGGAAGACCCGAGCGGCTTGTCCAGCAACACCTGATCACGGCCGCGGCCACGGAGGACACGATGAGCGAACGCAGCACCCCACCTTTCCGCGCGGACCACGTCGGCAGCTTTCTGCGCCCGAAGTACCTGCTGGACGCGCGCGAACAGCGGCGCAATGGCGAGATCACCGCCGAGCAGCTGCGCCGCGTCGAGGACCGCGCGATCACCGAGATCGTCAGGTTCCAGGAGGACGTCGGCCTGAAGAGCATCACCGACGGCGAGTTCCGCCGCACCTACTTCCACATCGACTTCCTCGACCAGCTGGGCGGGGTGAAGACCGACGTGCCGGTGATGGTGAAGAAACCCGACGGCAGCGAGGAACTCGCCCCGCCGGTGATGCGCGTCGTCGACAAGGTGCGGCACGTGAAGGACATCCAGCGCGCCGATTTCGAGTACCTGAAACGCCAGCTCTCGCCCGGCAGCACGCCCAAGGTGTCGATCCCGTCGCCGACGATGCTGCACTTCCGCGGCGGGCGCGCCGGCATCAGCCGCGACGCCTACCCCGACCTCGAGGCGTTCTACCAGGACGTGGCCGACGCCTATGGCGAGGAACTGCGTTCACTCGCGGCCGCCGGCGCCACCTATGTGCAGCTGGACGACACCAACCTTGCCTACCTGTGCGACGAGCACATGCGCGAAGGTGCACGCGCACGCGGCGACGACCCCAGCGAACTGCCGCACCGCTACGCGAGCTTCATCAATCGCGTGGTTGCGCAGAAGCCCGCCGGCATGACGCTGGCGGTGCACCTGTGCCGCGGCAACTTCAAGAGCCACTGGGCTGCCGAAGGCGGCTACGAGCCGGTGGCGGAGGCCTTGCTCGCAGAGATGAAACTCGACGCCTACTTCCTAGAATACGACGACGAGCGCAGCGGCGACTTCCGGCCCTTGCGCTTCCTGCCCAAGGACAAGATCGTCGTGCTCGGGCTGGTGACGACCAAGCTCGGACAGCTGGAAAGCAAGGACACGCTGAAGCGGCGCATCGACGAAGCGGCGAAGTACGTGCCGATGGAGCAGCTGTGCCTGTCGCCGCAATGCGGCTTCTCCAGCACGGTGCACGGCAACGACATCGCAGTCGAGGCGCAGCGGGCGAAGCTGCGCCTGGTGGTGGAGGTGGCGAGGGAGGTTTGGGGGTAGGCCAGCGAAGCGAAGGGCGAGGGTCGCGCGAGCCGTCGGCCCGACGAAGTGAGGCCGGCGAGCGCGACCATGCTGCGCCTTCACTGCTTTCTGCGCAACGCGGACGTTCCGGCGCAGCCCCGTTCACGGGGATCGACCAGCGCAGCTGGCCGGCGAGCGTGATGGGCTCAATGCCCATCACGCGAGTTTGCAACGGTGCCCGGCCACCGGACCCCTACTGCGGCCCCGACACCCCTGCCCCCGCATCCTCATCCAGACCACCCACCTCCGTCGCCTCCACCTCCCGCGGCCGCACGATCATCACCGGCACCGGCGAGTGACGCAGCACCGACTGCGCGACCGTGCCGAGCGCCGCGCCGCTCTCGCCTTCGCCATGCGCGCCCATGATGATGGCGTTGCACTGAAAGTTCTCGGCCAGGTCCACGAGCGTGTTGGCCGGCTCGCCGGAGACGATCTCCACTTCATGCGCGATGCCGGCTTCGTCCAGCAGCGTCGCCGCGCCGGCGACCTGGTGCTGCCCGGCCTCCAGCGCCATGCGCTGAAGCGCATCGGGATCGTGCACGACCATCATCTCGTACAGCGAACTCGGCTCCTGCACGTTGGCGATCACGAATTCGGCACGCAGGCCGTCGCGCACGAGGCGGATCGCGTGGTGCACCGCCTCCAGCGACAGCGGCGATCCATCGACAGGCAGCATGATCTTCATACGGCAGACTCCGTGGCAACGATGGGCCAAGCTTGTGCGCGAGCGCGCGGCGAAGTCAAGTGCGCTGCTCAAGCTCCAGCCGGATGGCCGAACATGCCGCCAGCTGATTCGTCCTCATGGCGCAAGACGCCGTGCCCACAGGCGCCTCTGAAGCAGCGGGCTGACACGATAGCGCTCGCCCCGCGTGGCCGCGTGCAGCCGGTCGAGCACCGCCACCACATGCTCCACGCCGATGGCCGCGAGCCACTCGAAGGGGCCGGCCGGCCAGTTGGTGCCTAGCTTCATCGCCACGTCGGCGCCCTGTTCGTCGCAGACGCCTTGCTGAACCGCGTCGGCGGCTTCGTTGATCAGCATGCAGATCGTGCGGGTGGCCCACAGTCCCGGCAGGTCCTGCATCTCCTGCGCCCGCCAGCCGCAGGCCCGCAGCGTGTCGCGGACGAGCGCGCGGGTCGACTCGCCCGCGCTGGGCGCGAAGGCGATGCCCATCGATTGCGAGCGTGCATGGAACAGCGGCAGGTCGATGACGGCGAGTTCGCGTTGCCCGCGCTCGGCCGCGCACTGCGCCGCGCTGCGCCCGTCGCACAGCTGCAGCTCGATGCCTTGCACCGCCAGCCCGTTCCAGTCGGAAGCCGTTTCCTGCGCAAACTCGAGCCCTCGCTGCGTCAACCATCCGTGCAGCGCCTGCACCGGCGCGCCCCGGCCATGCAGCGTCAAGGGGGCTGGCAAGGGCGGCGGCGGCTCAGCCGGCGCTTCGGCCGGCGGCACGCCCTCGTAGAAGCCCTTGCCGGACTTGCGCCCCAGCCGCCCGCCGTCGATCAGTGCCTTCTGCACCAGCGACGGCACATAGCGTCGGTCGCCGTGGTTGGCTTGAAACACCGACTGCGTGACGGCGTAGTTGACGTCGTGGCCGATCAGGTCCATCAGCTCGCACGGGCCCATGCGAAAGCCGGCGCTGCGTGCGAGCGCATCGATCACCGCCGGCGTGGCCGCGCGTTCCTGCAGCAGCGCGAGCGCTTCGGCGTAATAGGGTCGCGCGATGCGGTTGACGATGAAGCCGGGTGTGCTCGTGGCATGCACCGGCGTCTTGCCCCAACGCGCGGCGAGCTCGAACACCGCCTGCGCGACCGCCGGGTCCGTCTCGAGCCCGGAGACCACCTCGACCAGCTTCATCAGCGGCACCGGGTTGAAGAAGTGCATGCCGACCACACGCTGCGGACGCTGCATGCCGTTGGCAATCGCCGTGATCGAGATCGAGGAGGTGTTGGTGGCGAGCACCGCTTCCGGCGCGACGATGGCCTCGAGTTCGCGCAGCAGACCTTGTTTGGCCTCCAGGTCCTCGACGATCACTTCGATCAGCAGCGTCGCATCCGCCAGTTGCGCCGTCGTGTCGGCCGCGGTGAGGCGCGACAAGGTCGCGCTGCGGTCAGTCTCGGCGAGACGCCCCTTGTCGACCAGCGTGGCGAGCGTCTTGCCGATCTGTGCGATTGCGGCCTCCGCGGCGCCCGAGCGAACGTCGAGCAACTTGACCGGGTGGCCCGCTGCCGCGGCGACTTGCGCAATGCCCGCACCCATGGTGCCGGCGCCGATGACGGCTATGGTGTGGAAGCTCATGGGCGGTGGACCGAATGGGGCCGGACTCAGTAGGTTTCGACGTGGAACCGGCCCTCGTTCACATACCGATCGTGCAGCGACGGCCAGTCGATGCCCGCGAGTGTGCATGCTTCCTGCAGCGCTTGCAGCACGCCGGTTTCCATGCCCTTGAGCCCGCAGATGTAGACGAAGGTATCGCCGGCGAGCAGTTCGGCCACGTCGCGGGCGCGCTCGCGCATGCGGTCCTGCACGTAGGCTCGTGGCTGGCCCGGCACGCGCGAGAAGGCGAGCGTCGTGTCGATGAACTCGGGCGGCAGCTTCGCCAGCGGTCCGAAATACGGCAGCTCCTCGGGCCGCCGCGCGCCGAAGAACAGCATCAGCCGGCCGGCCAGCGCCTTGCCTGCGGCGCGCAGGCGGCGCCGATGCTCGGTCATCGCGCGCATCGGCGCCGAACCCGTGCCCGTGCAGATCATCAGGATGTTGGAGCCCGGGTGGTTGGGCATCAGGAAGCGGTCGCCGAATGGGCCGGTCACCTGCACCGTGTCGCCCTTCTTCAGGTCGCACAGGTAGTTGGAGGCGACGCCGCGGGCCGGCCGGCCTTCGTGATCGACGGTCACGCGCTTGACCGTCAGCGACGCGTTGTTGTAGCCCTCGCGCTCGCCGCTGCGCGGGCTCGCGATCGAGTACATGCGCGGCGTGTGCGGCCGGCCGCTGTCGTCGTTGCCGGGCGGCGTGACGGCGATCGTCTGGCCTTCGAGCAGCGGGAAGAAGTGCGTCCCGAAGTCGAGCACGATGTGGCGTACGTCGGCCTCGGCGTCGGCCGCTGTCAGGCGGAAGTTGCCGGCCACGGTCGCATTCAGCGGGCTCTTGTGCGTGAAGAGTTGCAGGCTCGGCTGAGCGGCCGACCAGGGCGCGTTCGCCGAGCTGGGCGAACGGGCGGCATTGCTTTGCAGCGTCTCGTCGACCGCCGGCAGCATCGTGGCCGCCGCGTCTGCCGGCAGCTCGGCCTGTGCGGGCAATTCATCCCAGCTGAACTGGTCCTCGATCGAATAGGCCTGCGACCGGGGCACGAGCCGCCAATGGTCGATGCTGCCGGTCGGGCACGGCGAGATGCAGGCGTTGCAGCCGTTGCAGATCTCCACCTTGACCACGTAGTTGCGCCCATCATGGGTGATCGCATCGACCGGGCAGGTCTCTTCGCAGGTGTTGCAGCGGATGCAGACCTCCGGGTCGATCAGGTGCTGCCGGATCAGTTCGACCGGCGCGGGCGCGTTCATTCGATCACCTCAGTTGAAGCGCACGTACTCGAAGTCCACGGGCTGCTTGTTGATGCCCACCACCGGCGGCGCAATCCAGTTGGCGTACTTGCCGGTCTCCACCACGCGCCCCATCAGCGAGGCGACGAAGGCGCGGTCTTCCTCGCTCGGCAACCACTGCGCCACCTTGCCGGCCCATTCGGCTTCGGAGATCACACGCCCGTCGGGGCTCACCCGCAAGCCGGCGAAGGTGCCGATGTGGCGGTTGAAAGCCTTGTGCGGTGCGGCCAGCCGGAAGGCGAGACCGGCCTTTTCGATCACCTTGTTCCAGCGCCCGATGCCGGCGGTGGAGTCGCGGATGTAATCGTCGCGCAGCACCTCGTTCAGCGCATTGAGCATCGGCACCTCGCGTTCGGTCAGCGCACCGTCCTTCACGTCGAGAATCTTGTAGGAGCCGCCCTTGAGCAGGTGATCGTCGTCTCGCTTGGTTTCCTCGTAGCGGCCCTTCAGGCCCGAGCTGTAGAAGATCGCGGCGTTGCTCGACTGGTCGGCGCCAAACAGGTCGATCGTCACGCTGTAATGGAAGTTGAGGTAGCGCTGGATCGTGGGCAAGTCGATCACGCCGTGCTTTCGCACCTCGGCCGGGTCCTCGATGCCGTGCTTCTTCATCACCTCGCAGGTGCGTGCGATGACGCGCGACACCCCCGATTCGCCGACGAACATGTGGTGCGCCTCTTCGGTCAGCATGAAGCGCGTGGTGCGGCTCAGCGGGTCGAAGCCGCTTTCGGCCAGCGCGCACAGCTGGAACTTGCCGTCGCGGTCGGTGAAGTAAGTGAACATGTAGAACGCCAGCCAGTCGGGCGTGCGCTCATTGAAGGCGCCGAGGATGCGCGGGTTGTCGGCGTCGCCCGAGCGGCGCTCCAGCAGCGCCTCGGCCTCTTCGCGGCCGTCGCGGCCGAAATACTTGTGCAGCAGGTAGACCATGGCCCACAGGTGGCGGCCTTCTTCGACGTTGACCTGGAACAGGTTGCGCAGGTCGTACTGGCTGGGCGCAGTCTTTCCGAGGTGGCGCTGCTGTTCCACCGACGCCGGCTCGGTGTCGCCCTGCGTGACGATGATGCGGCGCAGATTGGCGCGGTGCTCGCCCGGCACCTCCTGCCAGGCCGCTTCGCCCTTGTGCTCGCCGAAGTTCACGCGACGATCGGCCTCGGGCTGCGCGAGGAAGATGCCCCAGCGGTAGTCGGGCATCCTGACGTGGCCGAAGTGCGCCCAGCCTTCCGGCGTGGTGCTCACCGCCGTGCGCAGGTAGACCTCGAAGTCGTGCGAGCCGTCGGGGCCCATGTCCTGCCACCAGCTGAGGTAGCTGGGCTGCCAGTGTTCGAGCGCACGCTGCAGCGTGCGGTCTTCCGACAGGTTGACGTTGTTGGGAATCTTGTCGGTGTAGTCGATGCTGGACATGCTGCTTTCCTTGGGCGGGGTGCCCCGAATTCCATCCGGGGGTGCTGCGATCAGACGCGCTTCTTGTCGAACTGGGGCTTGGTGCCGGTGCCGTAGACCTTCAGCGCGCCGCCCTCGCCGACCGCGTTGGGTCGGATGAAGATCCAGTTCTGCCAGGCGCTCAGTCGGCCGAAGATGCGTGTTTCCATCGTTTCGCGGCCGGCGAAACGCAGGTTGGCCTCCATGCCCGACAAGGCATCGGGGGAGAGACTCGCGCGTTCTTCGAGCGCGATGCGGATCTCGTCGGCCCAGTCGATGTCGTCGGGCGCGGCGGTGACGAGGCCGAGCGCCAGCGCCTCGTCGGCGTGGAGTGCGCGACCGCGCGTGGCCTGCGCGGCGTTCAGTTCGGCGGCATTGCCGTAGAAGCGGCGGTGCAGCCGCGATTCGCGGCTCACCATCTCCAGCGGCCCGAAATTCATGAGCGTCAGCGCCACCTTCGGCGCCGCCTCGGGCTGGTCGGGCAGCGCAAGCATGTAGATGCGATCGGCGGCCAGCGCCAGCTCGAACAGCGTGCCGACGAAACACGAGCCGTGCTCGATCAGCGCAAACAACGATCGCGAGGTGACGTCGAGGCGCGCCAGCGTGCGCCGCAGCATGCCGATGGTCTCGCGCACGAACCAGTGGTGCTGGTGCGCCAGCAGCGTGGCGTCCATCGCGAGCACCGCGTCGGCACTGCCATGGGTCTTGAGCACCCAGGTGCCGATCTCGGGTTCGTTGGCACGCAGGTGCAGGATCGCGTCGTCGAGTTCGCGCGCCATCTCGAGCGGGTACCAGTGAGAGCCCACCGTCTCGATCGCGGCCATGTCGATCGGCTGGCCGCCCATCGGCGCAGCAATGGCGATCGTTGCGGTGCGCGCGGCGCGGTCGATGTGCACGGCCACGTGGTGGTAGCTGAGCGCGTCGGGCTTGATCAGCTTGTGCAGCGGCAGCAGCGGCACGCCGCGCGCCTGGGCCGGCCGGTCGCTCAGCGCCGCCAGCTCGTGCGCTCGCTCTTGCACGCGCTGCGCAAAGCCCTGCGTCTTCACGACTTCGTCGACCAGCCGCCAGTCCTTGGCCTTCTTGCCGCGAATGCCTTCGCTGGTGGTGCAGAAGATGTCGGCGTGGTCATGGCGCACGCGCCGCTTGTCGGTCAGCCGCGTGAGCCCGCCGGTGCCCGGCAGCACGCCCAGCAGCGGCACCTCCGGCAAGCTGACTGCGGAGGAGCGGTCGTCGACCAGGATGATCTCGTCGCAGGCGGCCGCGAGTTCGTAGCCGCCGCCGGCGCAGGCGCCGTTCACCGCGGCAAGGAACTTGAGGCCGCTGTGGCGGCTGGAATCCTCCAGGCCATTGCGGGTTTCGTTCGTGAACTTGCAGAAGTTGACCTTCCACGCGTGGCTTGAACTGCCCAGCATGAAGATGTTGGCGCCCGAACAGAACACCCGCTCGCGGCCGCTGGTGACGATCACCGTGCGCACCTCCGGGTGTTCGAAGCGGATGCGCTGCACGGCGTCGTGCAGTTCGATGTCGACGCCCAGGTCGTAGCTGTTGAGCTTGAGCTTGTAGCCCTCGCGCAGGCCGCCGTCCTCGTCGACCTTCAGCGAGAGGGTCGCGACCGGCCCCTCGAACTGCAATCCCCAGTGCCGATACCTCTCGGGGTGGGTGTCGAAGGAAACCGGGGCGTCGGGGGCAGACATGGCACAGCTCCAAGCACTATCGTGCACAGTCGGTGGACTGAATGCAATTTACTGCATGTCTTGATGAACGTCAATTGCAATTCCCTGTTTGCAGCCACTCAGGCAGGCAGCGCAACCTTGTCTTGCAAGAGCTTTTGCAGCGCCGCCAGCGCCTGCGCGGCGGTCTTCTCACTGGTGTCGAGGGCGCGGTCGGCCTTGGCATAGAAGGCGGCGCGGCTTTCCAGGATGCGCTTGAGGTCGTCCATCGCCTCGGCCCTGTTGCCGCCGGCGCCGCCCATCGGCCGGGTGTCGCCTTGCGCCAGCACGCGGCCCATGTGCTCTTCGGGCGTGGCCTGCAGCCACACCGTGTAGCAGTGCGCAAGCAGCAGGTTGAAGGTTGCCGGCTCCGAGACGATGCCGCCCGGCGTGGCGATCACCGCGCGCGGGTAGCGCTGAATGGTCTCCTCGAGCGCACGCTTTTCGTAGCGGCGGTAGGCCTGCGGCCCGTACAGCGAGTGGACCTCGGACAGGCTGCAGCCGGCCAGCGCCTCGACCTCGCGGTTCAGCTCGACAAAAGGCACGCCCCAGCGCTCGGCCAGCATGCGGCCCAAGGTGCTCTTGCCGGCGCCGCGCAGACCGATCAGCGCGACGCGCTGGCGGCGCGCGGCCTCGCTGGCCGGCGCGCCGAACATCGCTGCGAGCGCCGCGCGCGCCTGCGCCAGTTCGGCCGGCTCGCGCCCTCGCAGGATCTCGCGGATCATCAGCCACTCGGCCGAACTCGCCATTTCGTCGCCGACCAGCTCGGCCAGCGTGCAGTTCAGCGCCTGTGCGACCTGTCGCAGGAACTGGATCGAGGCATTGCCCACGCCCATCTCGACGTTCGCCAGGTGCCGCTCGGACACGTCGGCGGCGCGCGCCAGCCCCTTGCGCGTGAGGCCGCG
>CAJPFZ010000444.1 GCA_905339355.1 Burkholderiaceae bacterium | reverse complement strand
CGCACGGGCGCAATACCGCTGTCGTTTGCGCAGCAGCGACTGTGGTTCCTGGATCAATTCGAGCCGGACAGCGCATTCTACAACATTCCGGCGGCCGTGCGGCTGAGCGGGGAGTTGAATGTAGAGGCGCTGCGGCGGACGCTGAATGAAATCGTGCGGCGGCATGAAGCGCTGCGCACCACCTTCACGCTGACCGACGAAGTCCCGGTGCAGGTCATTGCCGAACAACTGGAACTGAGGTTGCCCATGATCGACCTGCGGGCGCTGTCTCCGGTCGAGCGCGAGGCGCGGGCACAACAGTTGGCGCAAGCGGAGGCCCAAACCCCATTCGATCTCACGTGCGGTCCGCTAATTCGGGCCAGTTTGCTGGGCTTGGGGACCACCGAGCACATCATTCTGCTGACCCTGCATCACGTGGTGTCGGATGGCTGGTCGATTGGCATCCTGGTCAAGGAGATTGCGGCGCTGTATGCCGCCTATGTGGAGAACCGACCCTCGCCCTTGCCGGAACTGGCGATCCAGTATGCGGATTTTGCGGCGTGGCAACGCCAGTGGCTGAGTGGCGAGGTCTTGCAGCGGCAACTGGATTACTGGCGTGAGCAGTTGTGCGGCAGCCCAACCTTGTTGACGCTGCCGACGGATCGGTCGCGGCCGGCGGTGCAAAGTTATCGTGGAGCGACGCTGCCGTTTGTGATCTCGGCGGAGACGACGGCGGGCTTGCGCGCGCTGAGCCAACAAACGCAGGCGACCCTGTTCATGACGTTGACGGCCGCCTTGAACATTCTGTTGGCACGTTATTCAGGGCAGAGCGATATCTGCATTGGGACCCCGATCGCCAACCGCAACCGGGCGGAGATTGAAGGACTGATCGGCTTCTTCGTGAACACGCTGGTGCTGCGCACGCAAGTCGACAGCCGTGCCAGTTTTCGGGACTTGCTGGAGCAAGTGCGGCGCACCACCCTCGACGCGTATGCCCACCAGGATGTGCCGTTTGAGATGCTGGTGGATGCGCTCAAGCCGGAGCGCCACACCAGCCATGCGCCGCTGTTCCAGGTCATGTTGGCCTTGCAGAATGCGCCGCTGGATCGGTTCGACTTGCCTGGGTTGACGCTGGAAAGCGTCACGGTCGACAGCGCTACGGCCAAGTTTGACTTGACACTCAATGTCACCGAAGTCGATGCCCAGCTCAAGGCGGGGTTTGAATACAACACGGACTTGTTTGAACATGCCACGATCGAACGGCTGGCAGGGCACTTCACCCGCTTGCTCGAGGGGATTGTGGCTCAGCCTGAGCAGCGTGTGCAAGACCTGCCGCTGCTCAATGCGACTGAGCGCCGGCAGTTGGTGGTGGAGTGGAATGCGACGGCTGTAGAGTATCCGGGGCCGCTGACCCTGTCCGAGTTGTTCGAAGCGCAGGTGGTGCGGACGCCGGACGCCGTGGTGTTGGTGTGTGAAGAACAGCAACTCACGTATGCCCAGCTCAACGCCCGCGCCAACCAACTGGCGCACTATCT
>CAJPFZ010000443.1 GCA_905339355.1 Burkholderiaceae bacterium | reverse complement strand
GTCGCCAAGTCGAAGTCGATGGTGAGCGAGGAGGTCGGCCTCAACGACGCCCTGATCGAGGCCGGCATCGAACCGATCGAGACCGACCTCGGCGAGTACATCCTGCAGATCAACGACGCCGAGCCGCCCTCGCACATCGTCATGCCGGTGATCCACAAGACCGCCGAGGATGTCGCCGACCTCTTCCACGCCAAGCACGGCACACCGCGCAAGACCGACCCGGCGGCGCTGACGCGCGAGGCGCGCGAGATCCTGCGGCCGAAGTTTCTCTCCGCCGACATGGGCGTCTCCGGCGCCAACTTCCTCATCGCCGAGACCGGCTCGACGCTGATCGTCACCAACGAGGGCAACGGCCGCCTGTGCACCACGCTGCCGCGCCTGCATGTCGCCATCACCGGCATCGAGAAGGTGGTGCCGACGCTGGAGGATGTGTCGACCCTGCTGCGCCTGCTGCCGCGCTCGGCGACGGGGCAGGCCATCACCAACTACGTTTCGCTGCACACCGGGCCGAAGCGCCTCGAGGAATCCGACGGCCCGCAGCAGTTCCACATCGTGCTGGTCGACAACGGCCGTGCGAAGCTGCTCGCCGGCGAGATGCGCGACATGCTGCGTTGCATCCGCTGCGGCGCCTGCATGAACCACTGCCCGGTGTACCAGGCCGTCGGCGGCCACGCCTATGGCTGGGTCTATCCCGGCCCGATGGGCAACATCCTGACGCCGTCCTACGTCGGCCTGGAGAACGCCATCGCCCTGCCCAACGCCGCGACGATGTGCAACCAGTGCGGCGTCGTCTGCCCGGTGAAGATCCCGCTGCCCGACCTGATGAGGAAGCTGCGCGAGGAGCAGATGGCGCGCGGCCTCAAGCCCTGGCCGGAGCGCGCGGGCCTCGCCCTCTGGGGCTGGGCGGCGCAGCAGCCGGCGCTCTACGCCTTCGGCACGCGCATCGCCGTGCGCTTCATGAAATGGATGGGTGGCAGCGAGAAGCTGATCCATCGTCTGCCGCTCGCCTCGGGTTGGAGCGACGGCCGCGATTTCCCCGCGCCCCCGGGAAAGACCTTCCGCGAGCTGTACAAGGAACGTCGCAAATGAGCAGCCGCGACGCCATCCTCAACCGCGTCCGTTCCGCGCTCGGCCGCAAAGTCAGTCCCCAGGACACGGCGACCATCGACGCCCACATCGCCGCCCACCCCCTCGGCATGCAGCCGCCGCGCGACTGGGAACCGGAGCTGCGCTTCCGCGCCCGCGCCGAGGCGCTCGCCAGCACCGTCGAGAAGGTGTCGAGCCTGCAATCGGTGCCGGGCGCCGTGGCGCGCTACCTGGTGGCGCACAACCTGCCCACCGGCGGCGTCTGCTGGCCCAGCCTGCGCAAGCTCGACTGGATCGGCGCCGGCCTTGGCATGGAGGACCGCCCGGCGCGCGGCGACGACCTCGTCGGCGTCACCGGCTGCTACTGCGCCATCGCCGAGACCGGCACGCTGATGCTGCTCTCCGGCCCCGACACGCCGGCCGCGGCGAGCCTGCTACCCGAGACCCACATCGCCATCGTCGAGACGGCGCGCATCGTGCCCTTCATGGAAGACGCCTGGGCGCTGCTGCGCG
>CAJPFZ010000442.1 GCA_905339355.1 Burkholderiaceae bacterium | reverse complement strand
GGACTTGTATTGAGCGGCCGTCATCACCGCCGGCACCACCATGTCGTTCATGCGACCTCCCGTTGAGACACACCCGCCCACTCGACGATGGCGTTGCACAGTTCGGCCGGGCGCAGCGGCAGCGGCCCCGGCCGGTTGAAGCCGGCCGGCCGGCCCGGCAGGTCGAGCATGCCGCGCAGGTAGCGCAGCAATTGCGCACCGTGGTTCTGCTCGATCACCATCACGCGCTCGACGTCGGCAAGCGCGCGGTCGACGACCTCGGGCTGCAGCGGCGCGAGCAGCCGAAGCACCACGAGCCGCACCGGCACACCCTGCGCCGCGGCGCGTTGCACTGCCTCGCGCACCGGGCCGGTGGCCGAGCCGAAGGTGATCACGGCCAGCGGCGCGTCACCCTCCACGTCGGCCCAGCGCGGGCCGTAGTCATGGCGCATCAGCTTGCGCTCGCGCTTGTCGAGCTGCAGGCGGTGGTCGCGCGCCTGGCTGCTCGGGATTGCCGCCTCGGTGTGCTCCAGCCCGTCGGCCGTGTAGACGATGCCGGGCGTGCCGGGGATCGCCATCGGCGAGACGCCGCTCTCGGTGTTGCGATAGCGCTTGTAGTCGGCGGTGTTCGCCTCGGCCGTGAGCCGCCTGCTCGTGGTGGCGGGTGCGTCGGGACGGTCGACGATGGCGCGCGACTGGCCCATGAACTGGTCCGAGAGCACGATCGCCGGCGCCTGCAGCGCTTCGGCGAGTTCGACCGCCCACTGCGTGGTCGCCACGCAGTCGGAGATCGAGCTCGGTGCCAGCACCAGGCGCGGCGCGTCGCCGTGCAGACCGCTGACGGCGAACGACAGGTCGCTCTGCTCGCTCTTGGCCGGGATGCCGGTGGACGGGCCGCCGCGCATCACGTCGACGACCACGATCGGCACTTCGGCCGCGACGGCCAGGCCGATGCCTTCTGTCATCAGCGCGAGGCCCGGGCCGGCGGTGGCGGTGAGCGACGGCACCCCGCCATACGACGCGCCGATGATCATGTTGACCGTCGCGAGCTCGTCTTCGGCCTGCAGCAGCGCGCCGCCGACCTTGGTGAGCGCCGGCGCCATCCACTCGAGCATTTCGGTGGCCGGCGTGATCGGGTAGGCGGCAACGAAGCGCACGCCGCCGCGCAGCGCGCCGTAGCCCGCCGCCTCGTTGCCGCTGAGCATCCAGCGCTGCCGCGTCGCCGCCGCCGCGCCGGCGATCCGCGGCAGGTCGGTGATGTCGCTCGCCGCGGCCATGCCGGCGTGCAGGGCCTGCAGGTTGGCGTCGAGCGCGGCTTGCGCCCGCTTCCAGCTGCCGCGCACGGCGGCCTCCAGCGCGTCCTTCGGCAGTCCGGCCAGCGCGCCGGCCAGCCCGAGCGCCAGCATGTTGATCCAGCTGCCCGGGATCGCCTTGGCCATCTTCTTCAGCGGCAGCGCGTGCGCCTTGGCGCCGCGTGCGAGAAAGACCTCGGGCACCTCGCCGCCGTCGGCATCGCCGATCACCACGCTGCCGTCATGCAGCGGGATCTCGTCGGCGAACCGGTGCACGTTCTGCCAGTCGATGGCGAGCAGCAGGTCGAAGCGGTCGTCCAGCGACTCGATCGGCGTTCGCGCCAGCCGCAGCAGCGCCGCCGCTTCGCCGCCGCGGATCTGCGGGCCGCTGGTGCGCACCATCAGCCCGTAGAGGCCCGCCTTGGCGGCGGCGTCGAGCAGCAAGGTGCCCGCGGTCATCACGCCGCTGCCGCCGCTGCCGGCGATGGCGATCGACAGGCTGCTGCACTGCATCAGCCCTTGCGCGGGGGCTGCGGATCGGTGTTGCGCGTCGAGTCTGAATGGGGCATCCACGTGTCGCTCCGGGCGTCGAATGGGGTCGAGTAAACGTTTTGGAAGCGCCGATTACCCTGATCCAGATCAAGGATGGCACACGCAACAGTCCTGAAAATGCGCCAAAGCCGTAAATCGGTACCGCTTTACCACAATAGGTCCGAGAAATCCCTTAGAAACGCGGTCACGCCGGTGTCGCCGGAGTCCTTGAAAGGCCCTTTTCCATGAGCTTCGATGCACACCGGTGGTTGATGACGGCGCCCAAGGCACCCCTGGTCCGGGCTGACTTCCAGGCGGCGCCGCAGGCAGGCGAGGTGGTCGTGCAGATTGCCGGCTGCGGCGTGTGCCATACCGACCTCGGCTATTACTACGACGGCGTGCGCACCAACCAGCCGTTGCCGCTCGCCCTCGGCCACGAGATCAGCGGCCGCGTCGTGGAGGCGGGTGCCGGCGCCGAACAGTGGCTCGGCAAGTCGGTGATCATCCCGGCCGTGCTGCCCTGCGGCGAGTGCGACCTGTGCAAGCGCGGCCTCGGCACCATCTGCCGCGCGCAGAAGATGCCGGGCAACGACATCCAGGGCGGCTTCGCCACGCACATCGTCGTGCCGGGACGCGGCCTGTGCGAAGTGGATCTCGGCCGGCTCGAACGTGCCGGCCTCACGCTGGCGCAGGTCTCGATCGTGGCCGATGCGCTGACCACGCCGTACCAGGCGGTGCACCGCGCGGGCGTGACACCCGGGAGCCTCGCGATCGTGATCGGCACCGGCGGTGTCGGCGGCTACTGCGTTCAGGTGGCGCGCGCCTTCGGCGCGACCGTGGTCGCGATCGACGTCGACGATGCGAAGCTCGCCGCCATCGCCGAGCACGGCGCCTCGCTCACGCTGAACAGCCGCACGCTCGACACCAAGTCGATCAAGACCGCGATCAATGCCTTCGCGAAGCAGCAAGGGCTGCGCAGCACCGAGTGGATCATCTTCGAGTGCTCGGGCACCGGCGCCGGCCAGCTCACCGCCTACGGCCTGCTGGTGCATGGCGCCACGCTGTCGGTGGTCGGTTTCACGATGGACAAGGTCGAGGTCCGGCTGTCCAACCTGATGGCCTTCGACGCGCGTGCGATCGGCAACTGGGGCTGCCCGCCCGAGCACTACCCCGCGGCGCTCGACCTGGTGCTCGACGGCAAGGTGCAGATCGCGCCCTTCGTCGAAACGCATTCGCTGGACGAGATCAACGACGTGTTCGAGGCGGTGCACCGCCACGACATCCGCAAGCGTGTCGTGCTGGTCCCGAGCTGATCCGAATCCAAAGAGGAGACACCCCCGATGAACGCCCCCGAAGCCCTCAAACCCGTGCTCGAGTTCAAGAACCACGACCTCGTGGACGACACCGCCAAGCCCGGCGTGCGCTACGAGAAGCGCCCGGCGCGCAAGCCCGACGGCAGCGTGGTGGCGGGGCTGTACAACGCCTGGATCACGCTCGACAACCCGGCGCAGTACAACTCATACACCACCGACATGGTCAAGGGCGTGATCCTCGCGCTGCGCGCGGCGTCGAACGCGCGCGACGTGAACTGCATCGTCTTCACCGGCGCGGGCGACAAGGCGTTCTGCACCGGCGGCAACACCAAGGAGTACGCCGAGTACTACGCCGGCCAGCCGCAGGAGTACCGCCAGTATCTGCGCCTGTTCAACGACATGGTCACCGCGCTGCTGGTGGCCGACAAGCCAGTGATCTGCCGCGTGAACGGCATGCGCATCGGCGGCGGCCAGGAGATCGGCATGGCCTGCGACTTCTCGGTTGCGCAGGACCTGGCGCGCTTCGGGCAGGCCGGTCCCAAACACGGCTCGGCGCCGATCGGCGGCGCGACCGACTTCCTGCCGCTGATGGTGGGCGCCGAACGTGCGATGGCCGCCTGCGTGCTGTGCGAGCCGTTCTCGGCGCACAAGGCCTACCAGATGGGCATCCTCACCGACGTGGTGCCGGCTCTCAAGGTCGACGGCCGCTTCGTCGCCAATCCGCTGGTGGAAACGCAGCGCCAGTTCGACGAGTTCGGCCGCAACGTCTACGGCGAAGCCAAGACCGGCGCCGCCGCCAAGGAAGCGAAGGCGCTGCTCGCGAGCGGCACGGTCGACCTCTCGATGCTCGACGAGAAGGTGGAGGAGCTGTGCGCCAAGATCCTGCTGACCTTCCCCGAGTGCACGCTGAAGACCATCGAGGAACTGCGCAAGCCCAAGCTCGAAACCTGGAACCGCAACAAGGAAGGTTCGCGCGCCTGGCTGTCGCTGAACATGATGACCGAGGCGCGGGCCGGCTTCACCGCGTTCAACGACGGCACGAAGGACGACCGCGAAGCCGACTTCGTCTCGCTGCGCCAGCAGCTCGCCGCCGGCACCAGCTGGCTCGACGGGCTGCACGACTCGATCCAGCCGAAGGCCAGGCGCTGAGCCATGAGCGAATCGCCTTTGAAGGTCTGGCTGGAGCGCGACGGCGCGCTGCTTCGGCTGCGCCTCGCGCGGCCCAAGGCCAACCTGGTCGATGCCGAGATGATCCGCGCGCTGCATGGCGCGTTCGAGGCGCACCGCATGCACACGGCCCTGCGCGGTGTGCTGCTCGACGCCGAGGGCACTCAC
>CAJPFZ010000441.1 GCA_905339355.1 Burkholderiaceae bacterium | reverse complement strand
CTGCCCGGGAAGGCCGGGTCGGGCTGCAGGCAGCTCGGCCGGCGCAGGGAGGGATACCTGCCCTGCGGCCCAGGCCCGCAGGATGGCGAGTTCGGCGGTGTCGAGCAAGGTGCCCCATGATGCGCAGGCCAGCTCGCGCAGTGCCGGCAGAGCGAACAGCGCGCCGCGCGGGCCATCGGTGGCTTGCGCCAGCATCGGCTTCATCCAGGCGGCGGCTGCCGTCGTGCGCCCGCTTTGAAGCTGCCAGTGTGCAAGGCGCGTGCGCAGCTCGTGGGCCAGACCGAACAGGTCGCATGCTTCCTCGCGCACCAGCGCTTCTTCCCACAAGGTCTGAGCCTCACCACGGCGGCCTTCTAGCCAGGCCAGGTGGCCGTGCAGTCCGATCACGGGCTGCAGCCGCAACGGCGTGGCCTCCGGGATCACGGATTCGATTTGCGCCAGCCGCGTCAAGGCCTCGCGCAGCAGCGACAGGTCGCCGCAGGCCATGGCCACGCGGCCCATCAGGTTCAGCGCGTACCACGGACCCCGTCCGCCATAGCTGGTCGGAAATTCGTCGCCATGGGCCCGCGCCGCCGTCAGCGCCGCGTCGTGGCGGCCCAGCGCCATCTGCACGACGGCGGTGAACGCGAGCCGGTGGCTGTGCACGATGGGCGGATGGCCGACCCAGCGCCCGTCGCTCTCACTGCGCTGCAGGTAGGCTTCGGCGTCGTCAAGGCGGCCGGCCCAGAAGGCCTGCCAGCCGCGGGTCATTGGCGCCAGTGCACTCAGCAGCAGCGGGCTTTGTGCCTCGGCCAGGCTCACGCCATCTGCCCAACGCAATAGCTGCGGACCCACGCCCGGGCAGGCGGTCAGGCGCGGCGAAGGCACCATCACCGCCCAGTGCTCGGGAAGGCTTGCCGCCTCCAGCGCATCGAGCAGCGCATCCATGTGTCTTGCCACGCTGCGACCGGCGCCTTCTTCGAGCGCGATCCAGAGATCGCAAAGGTGGACATGAATGCAGGCCTCGGCCTCTTCGGGGCCGGGCGGGTCGAGGCGCGCGAGCAATTCGCGCGCTGCGCCGGGGCGGCCGATGCCGGCCAGCATCGCCGCCCGGCGCAGCGCGGCCAGGCGCGCTGCGGCGATATGGCCGTGCTCGCGGTGCAGCGCCTCGGCCGCCTCCAGGTGCTGCGCGGCCTCCGCATTGCGCCACAGACGCCACTTGGCGTTACCCATCGCATCCTGCAAGTCGGCACTGGTGCGGGCGAACTCGGGCGGGAACTGCTCGGCCAGGCGCACCACGGTGTGCACGCCGCCTTCGAACAACAGCCGCAGGCTGCCGGCGCGCAGGCTGGCGGCCGCCTCCTCCGGGCGGCCTGCGGCCAGCAGCAGGCCCTGGCGGCGCACCAGGTCGCCTTCGTTGGCAGCGGCGCGCACGAGCAGCGCGGCGTGTTCGCCCGGGCGCTCGATCTGCAGGCGGTGGCGCAGTGTGTCGCGAAACAGGTCGTGCAGTCTGAGCGTGCGCGGATGGTCGCCGACCACCGAGACGAAGAGGTCCAGCCGCTCCAGCGCGTCGAGGTGGGCGCGGGCGCGTGGATCGCCGGTGAGTGCCTCGCAGCGCGGCGCGTCGAGCTCATGCAGCACGCTGGTCTGCAGCAGGAATTCGCGCAGGCCTGCGTCGAGCTGCGCCAGCACCTCCGAGCTGAGGAAGTCGAAAGCATGGCGATCGATGGCGCTGCCCGGGCCTGCGCCGCGCGCGCCGCCAAGCGCCAGCCGGAGGCCCGCGGGCCAACCCATGGTGCGCTGGTGCAGGGCTTCGGCGGCCTCCGGCGTCACGCCCGCAGGCAACAGCAACGCCAGCGCCTCGTCGCGCGTGAATCGCAGGTCGGCCCCGCGCAGCTCGGTCAGCTGCCCGGTGGCGCGCAGCCGCGCCAGCCTCAAGGCCGGTTCGCGGCGTGTGGTGACGGCCACCGTCCAGCGCTCCGGCAGGCGCGGCAGCAGGCGGTCGATGAAGGCCAGCGCCTCGGGGTCGTCGACATGATGCAGGTCGTCCAGCGCGATCACCCCATGTGCCAACTCGCCGCGTTCGAGCGTGTTGACGATCTCGTCGGCGGCCCGCTGCTGCTCGCGCGTGTCGCTGCTGGCGGCCATGGCCGCCAGTGCTTCCGGTGACGTGCGCCACGGCAGGTCAAATGGCTCCAGCGCGAGCCACAGGCATTGCAGCAGGCGGTGCAGGTCGTCGCCGGCATCGAGCGCAACCCAGCATGAGCCCTGGCCCGCGGGCAGTTGCTCCAGCGCCCGCACGAGCAGCGCCGTCTTGCCGCCGCCGCCCGGCGCCACCAGCAGCACCAGTCGCTGCTCGCACAGTGCCTGCACCAGAAGCTGCTCCAGCGCCGGCCGCGGCATGGTCAGCCCGGCACGCAGCCGCGGTCGCTGGATCTTGGTGCTGGCGATGCCCACGCCGCAAATGATAGCGACCGGGCCATTCACAAAGCGGGTCGGGCCACCCGACGATGGCTCTTCGAGAACCCTTCGATGGCTCCCCGCGGGCGATGCCGCGCCACGCCGCTTTGGCGACGATGACGCCACTGTCAAACGAGCCGAAGGAGCTCCTCCATGTCACCCTCCCTTTTCGACGCCATGCCCGTCACGTGGCCCGAGGCGATCGCCCCCGAGACTTTCCTGATCCCCAACCTGGCGCCCGGGCCTGACGGCCTGTTTCTGCCAGTCAATTCGATGGTCATCCGTGGCCGCGAGCCGGTGCTCGTCGACACCGGTGCACCCGTGCACCGCGCGCAGTGGCTCGAGAAGGTGTTCGCGGTGGTCGAGCCCGAGGATGTGCGCTGGGTCTTCCTGTCGCACGACGACGGTGACCACACCGGGGCGCTCTTCGAGGTGCTCGAGCGCTGCCCGAAGGCCACACTCGTGACCAACTTCTTCAGCGTCGAACGGCTGGCGCTCGAGAAGCCCGCGCTGCCGCTGTCGCGCATGCGCTGGGTCGAACCCGGCGGCAGCTTCGACGCCGGCGACCGCGTGCTGCAGCTGTTTCGCCCGCCGGTCTTCGACGGCCCGACCTCGCGCGGCCTGTTCGACCCGAAGAGCGGCGCGATGTGGATCGTCGACAGCTTCCCCTGCTTCACCCCCGGAACGCTCGACGCCGACGAGATGCCGCAGGAATTGCTGGCGCAGGTGATGCCGGCACTCAGCAGCGCGGTCTCGCCCTGGCATGCCTGGCTGGAGCCGGCCAGCTACCGGCGGCACGTCGATGCCGTGGAAGCGATGGGCGCCTGCACGGTGGCCTCGGCGCATGGCCCGGTGCTGCGCGGCGAGCGGCTCGACGATGCCTTCGACCGCCTGCGCGCCCTGGCCGGCAAGCCCATCACCCCGACACCGGGGCAGGAGCTGCTGGACGCCCTGCTCGCACCCACGCTGGCCGAAGCCGGCTGAGCCGACAACGAGGGCGGCCCACCTCTGCGCCGCCGATCCACACCTCAGAAGGAGCCACCATGACCCAAGACCCCGCACGCCGCATCGCGATGCTGGAATCGATGATGCTGATCCGCGCCTACGAAGAGGCGCTGGCCGCACGCGCCACGCCGACCTCTCCGGGCACCTGCACCGCCGTCGGCCAGGAGGCGGCCGCGGTCGGCGTCGTGCACGCGCTCGACGCGCGCGACCGCATTCTCACCAACCACCGCAGCGCAGGCCACCTGCTGGCGCGTGGCGCCGACCCCGGCCGGCTGATGGCCGAGGTGATGGGCCGCGCCACCGGCTACTGCAAGGGCAAGAGCGGCACGCTGCACATCTCGGTGGCCGAGCTCGGCGTCGTGCTGACTTCGACCATCGTCGGCGGCGAGCTGTCTCTGGCGCCCGGCGTCGCGCTGGCGCAGACCCTCGGCGCCGAGGGAACCACGCCGGGTGGCATCACCGTCGTGTTCTTCGGCGACGGCGCCGCCTGCGAAGGCATCTTCCACGAGGCCGTCAACCTCGCGGTGACCTGGAAGCTGCCGATCCTCTTCGTCTGCGAGAACAACCAGTGGCAGGCCTACGTGCCGCGCGCGCAGGCGATGGCCGTGCCACACGTGGCCGACTGGGTCGTCGGCCACGGGTTGGCCACGCGCATCGTCGACGGCAACGACGTCGATGCGGTGCATGCGGCGGCAAAGGCCATGGTCGACGCCATCTGCGCCGACGGACGGCCGCGCCTGCTGGAACTCGACACCTACCGCCTGCGCGGCCACTTCGAACCCGACGATCAGGCCTATGTGCCGGCCGATGAGCGCGAGTCCGCACTCACGCGCGACCCGCTGCCGCGGCAGACGCAGCGGCTGCTGGATGAACGCGTGATCGCCACCGGCGAGCTGGCGGCGCTGCGCGACCGGGTCGCCGCCACGGTGCAGGCCGCACTGGCCTTCGCCGAAGCCTCGCCCTGGCCCGACCCGGCCGAGCGCAGCACCGATGTCTACGCCTGAATGGAGCACACCATGAACCAGATCCTCACCGTCGAACAAGCCATCAGCCTGGCCTTGGCCGAAGAGATGCGGCGCGACCCGCGCGTGATCACCTTCGGCGAGGGCACGGCGACCAAACAGCACGCACTGGCCACCGAGTTCGGAGCCGCGCGCGTGCGCAACACGCCGCTGGCCGAAGGCATCATTGCCGGCACCGCCGCCGGCGCGGCGGCGATGGGCCTGCGGCCCGTCGTCGACCTGCTGTTCGCACCGTTCCTGACGCTGGCGATGGACGCCATCGTCAACAGCGCCGGCAAGCTGCGTTACCTGTCGGGCGGACAGTTCCGCTTCCCGATGGTGGTGCTGGCGATGACCGGCGCCGGCTGGACGGTCGGCGGCCAGCACAACCACAACCTGGAGGCGATGTTCGTGCACGCGCCAGGGCTGAAGGTTCTGATGCCGTCGACGCCGGCCGACTTCCACGGCCTGCTGAAGGCGGCGATCCGCGACGACAACCCGGTGCTGATGTTCGTCGACATGGCGCTGCTGCACACCAGCGGCCCGGTACGCACCGGCGGCGAGGCGCTGCCGATCGGGCGCGCCGAGGTGCGCCGGCCAGGCCGCGACGTGACGCTGGTGGCCTACGCCAAGACGGTCGGCGCCTGCCTGCAGGCGGCCGACGAGCTGGCGGGCCGCGGCATCGAGGCCGAGGTCATCGACCTGCGTTCGCTGAAGCCGCTGGATGAGGCGACCGTGCTCGACTCGCTGCGCGGCACCGGACGCCTGATTGCGGTGCACGAGGCTGCGGCACCTTGCGGGTTGGGTGCGGAGCTGATCGCACTGGCCAGCGAGCGTGGCTTCGGCGCGCTCAAGGCTGCGCCGCTGCGGCTGACCGGGCCAGACGCGCCTGCGCCGTCGTCGTGGGTGCTGGAACAGGCCGGCATCCCGCAGCCGCGGGCCATCGTGCAGGCGGCGGTGCAGTTGTGCGCCGGCGCACAGCTCGAGGCGGTTCTGGCATGACACCCGCACCGCCCTTTGCGC
>CAJPFZ010000440.1 GCA_905339355.1 Burkholderiaceae bacterium | reverse complement strand
CCCTTGGCGATCGCCGTCTTCACATATTCCTTGCCGTCGGCCAGCGTGAAGGCGAGTTCCAGCGCCTGGTTCGCCCCCGCTTCCTGCATGTGATAGCCGGAGATCGAGATCGAGTTGAACTTCGGCATGTTCTTCGCCGTGTACTCGATGATGTCGCCGATGATGCGCATCGACGGCTCCGGCGGGTAGATGTAGGTGTTGCGGACCATGAACTCCTTGAGGATGTCGTTCTGGATGGTCCCGGAGAGCTTCTCTTGCGACACGCCCTGCTCTTCGGCGGCGACGACATAACCGGCGAGCACCGGCAGCACCGCGCCGTTCATCGTCATCGACACCGACACCTTGTCGAGCGGTATGCCGTTGAACAGGATCTTCATGTCCTCCACGCTGTCGATGGCGACGCCCGCCTTGCCGACGTCGCCGGTGACGCGCGGATGGTCGCTGTCGTAGCCACGGTGGGTGGCGAGGTCGAAGGCGACGCTGACCCCCTGCCCGCCCGCCGCCAGCGCCTTGCGGTAGAAGTCGTTCGACGCTTCGGCGGTCGAAAAGCCCGCGTACTGGCGGATCGTCCACGGCCGAACCGCATACATCGTTGCCTGCGGCCCGCGCACGAAGGGCGCGAAGCCCGGCAGCGTGTCGGCATAGGGCAGGCCTTTCACGTCGGCCGCGGTGTACAGCGGCTTCACGCGGATGCCCTCGGGCGTGACCCAGTTCAGCGCGTCAACCTGGCCGCCGGGAGCGGACTTGGCGGCTGCCTTGTGCCAAGCGGCAAGCGAATCGGAATTCAGTACGTCGTCGGACATGATGGCCTCTTGCAGGCATGGCCGGCGCGCTTGAACAAAGCACCCGCCTGCCCCATAATTCAAAATTGAATTATATCTTCACCCACGTTCCTGTCACCGACCTTTCGAAGAGGCCTGATGTCCGCTCCCCGCACAGAAACGCCCGGCTCGGCGAGTGCCCGCCCACGCGCCGCCGCGCTGGCCGATGCGCCTTTGTACCAGCGCGTGGCCGAGCGGCTGCGAGAGCGCATCGTTGCCCACACCCTGGCGCCCGGCAGCTGGATCGACGAGCAGGCGCTGACGGCCGAATGGGGCATCAGCCGCACGCCGCTTCGCGAAGCGCTGAAGGTGCTGGCCGCCGAAGGCCTGGTGACGATGAAGCTGCGTCGCGGGGCCTACGTGACCGAGGTCTCGGAGCAGGACCTGTCTGAGGTGTTCCACCTGCTCGCGCTGCTCGAGAGCGACGCGGCGGCCATCGTCGCCAGCGAGGCGAGCGACACGCAGGTGGCCGAACTCGTCGCGCTGCACCAGCGGCTCGAAGCGACCGTCGCAGACCGCGACGCCTTCTTCGCCGCCAACGAGGCCTTCCACATGCGCCTGCTGGAGATCGCCGGCAACCGCTGGCGCAACCAGATGGTGGGCGAC
>CAJPFZ010000439.1 GCA_905339355.1 Burkholderiaceae bacterium | reverse complement strand
ATCGTAGTACAGGAACGTCTGAAACTTGAGACCCGGCCCCCCATTGGGAGTAATTCCTTCATAGTCATTCTTCCAACTGTTTTTGGCGATGATCCACACATTGCTCGCTTCGTTATAGACATAGCCATAGTGCGTTGATTTCTCGTCGCCGATGTCCTCCAACCGCGCCAGCTCGACCTCGTCCACATAGATCGCTTCATTGCTAGTAACCTGGTAATCCAGGTGCAGGCGCACCGCCCCCGTCCAATCGGCCGGGTAGGTCACTTCTACCGTCTTCCAATTCCCATCACCTGGGTTAGTCCTGTTGCTCGATTGGCTATTATTGGGATTAGGATCGGGAAAGGTGTCGTGCAACCTCAAGCGGAACGTACCGCTGGCGGTGGGGCTTGACCATTTCACACGCACACGCGCCTTGTAGGTCGCGCCCGGCACCAATCCGCTGACGTCTTGGTAGACGCCGCCTGTGTTGTCTCCGCTAAACTTCAGGACATACCTGCCGGCAAACGCCCCTGTTTCTCCCGTAGTTGTGACCGCAACCGGTGACCCGCCGTAGTAAGTCGTCCAATTCGCCAGATTCCCGGTACCCCCATCGAAGCCAGCATTCAACACTCGCAGACCAGCCCCGTAATCGTATTCAGATCCCATCTCGTTATAGTTGCCGACGGAATAGCTCTTGCGGGTGCTGTCACCGATCTCGCCGCTGAAGCGTGTGGTCGTTTGGTCCGCCACGTAAGCCCACCACACCGGGCCATTACTCGCGCCGCTCCACGTCGTATCCTGAACCGCCAAGATCGCATTGTTGTTGGCTGGGTCGAGTGTCTGGACCTTGTATTCCTTCCCCAGGAAATAGGCGGGGTTGGCATTCTTGAAATAGTGCTTGCTGCGGGCCAGGGCCGTGGTCATGGCTGCATCAGTCCAATTCGTGACGGTTGCGTCGCTAAAGCCGGCCAACCGGGCATAGGCGTTATTGTTGCAGTGCTCGCACAAAGTTGTCGCCCGGGACTTGCACGCTGTCCATGGTGCGTCAAAGCATGCCGCGCCATAATCGTAGGTGGTGAACAGGTCGGGAGTACCCGCTCCCGCCGAAACCTTGCGACTGGTGACCACGGCGTCATTGCACCCCAGTGCACTGCAATAGCCGCCCACAACCCCTCCATAAGTGAAGGTCGTGATAGCGCCATAGCCGTTGTCCACGCTGCTCAATTGCTGAATGTCTCTCCACCCAGCGGTATCGTGCCACACATAGTCAAATGTCTGTGCCGGCAAACGTACACCGCTGCTACTCTGCTCCTGAACACTTTTCAATACTTCAAAATATGAAGGAATATCGCCGTAGTCTACGCCGGCTTGACAGCTTCCGCCCGAACCACAAGTATTGCCAGGAATAGCCCCACACGTCGATGCACAATTCCCCACCCACTTGGTGCGGTAGTTCACCTCACGCGCAAACAAGTATTTGCGCACCAAATATTCGTTGTTATCCGCCCCTGTGGTAAAGATTTCTACCCGATCGATCACCGGTTCGTTGTCTGGTGGATTAACTTCGTCTACGATTTCGGCATGGCCCTCAAATTTGACCCGCGATAAATAGCTACCTCCCGCTACGCTGTTGTACTTAATCTCTTTGGGTGTTACGCGCTCGCCGTTGTCATACCAGTAGGTGTAATAACTGGCCTCCATCTTGTTGCCTGATAGGTCGGTCCACTTGTCCGCCCACCAGGCGCGCGGCACACGATAAGGAGTCGTGTCATTGTTCGCGGCCGGATAATATTCACCCTTGTATCCCATCTCATACAGGTTGCCCCCCGGCGCTTTCTTGCAATTTTCACCACCCCACCAGTGCGGGTTGCACACTCCCCCCGTCATCTGCTCTGAATCCTCATTGTACCCAAAGCGAATCTCGGTACCATCCGCCGTACGGACAGTCCAATAGTCTTTCGATTCGTTATTCGTCGTAATCTGAGTGGCATCGTGGGTGTTACATTCCCCGTCATTCGTGGCATAGGATTGACACCAATTGTTGCGATAGATGTAGAGATTCGGCGCTCCGACAGCATAATATCGCCCGCGGGCCTGTCCCGGAACTGCCGGAACTAACTCATGTCCCGTCCCATCCAAAATCAGCGTGAACACATCCTGCATGCAGGTAGCCCAGTGCTCTGTCCCGTTGTCTTGGACCCACACACAGGTTCCCCATTTTTCGCGTGCGATCTTGGCCGAGCCATCCAGGTTCCAGAAGCCCCCCAGCTCGCCACCGCGGGTCCAGTCGCGTGTGCCCCGCATACTTCCACTCAAACCATTCAAGGCCGCCGAGTTATAGCTGATCCCAATGTTGGGTTGGAGCCCCCCGCGTCCACTAGGCACTTTGAATGGGATCTGGAGTGTGGCAGCCCCAGGATACAGCGCTGCCTCTGGGGGCGTATAGTGGAATTCCCACACGCCGGGCGTGCCGGGTGTGATGCCCACGCCCCAACCGGAAAAGTGATCGACTTGCGCCGAAATTGTGCCTGCCTTGCTGTCGATCGTGATCGGCCAAACCGGATTCTGGTATCCTTCCGGCGTGAGAGTGTATAAGTACACGTAGTATCCTGCAGGAATGTGCTCCAGGTCGAGCAGCCCTTGAAGATTCACCGTGAGTGTCAAGGGCTGTTTGAAATGCGTCACGGCTTCTTTCTGCCCCTCCGCGTCCGTTCGAGTCGCTTCTAAGTCGAATTCGATTAAGGAGGTGGTTCGTTCCGGCTCGGTCGCGGCCTGCGCATGTCGCAACCTGTAACCTACCTCAGCCGTTCCATCCAGCGTGTTCGCTGGAAACTCCAGTTTGACTCGGCCATCGGTCGTCGTCAGTTGCGCACCTGCCTGAGAGGCTAAGCCGATGGGCTTCATCTCCCCTTTAGGCTGCTCCAGCAAAATCTGCCACACTGGTTCTGTAGCAGTTGACCTCTCTTCACTCATTACAGACATGGGCGTCACTGGCTCAACCACTGGTGTTGGCTGCGGCGTGGGTGTCG
>CAJPFZ010000438.1 GCA_905339355.1 Burkholderiaceae bacterium | reverse complement strand
CGGCTTCTACCGCGTCAACACCGAGCGCGGCCGCGACGAGAACCTCAACGCCCCCGGCATGCGCTTCGAGCCGCTGGCCTTCGACTGCGGCTGTTCGATGCCCGACCACAACTGCGCGCCCGACGACGCCCCCAACCGCTTTTTCGCCTACGGCGTGGTCGGCCGCCTGGCCCTGCTGGCCGCGGCCGTCGAGCTGGAACTCTCGGCGCCGCCGATGGAAATCGCGTGAACGCCCCGCCGCCGGGCCGCCCCAAGACGGGGCCAGCCAATAACATGGAGCGAAGCGAACATCCGTCACCCCCTTCCTCGGGAAGGGGGAGGGGGGGCAGGCAGTGAAACTGGCATTCATCCTCGATCCGCTCGAGCACCTCAAGGCCTACAAGGATTCCAGCGTCGCCATGCTGCGCGAGGCGCAGGCGCGCGGCCACGAGGTGTCCGCCATCATGCGGCCGGCGCTGGCCTGGCGCGACGGGGCGGTGCGCGCCGCGGCTTCGCGCCTGGCGCTGCGCGCCGATCACCGCGACTGGTTCGAGGCGCAGGCGCCGCGGGAGATGGCGCTGACGGCATTCGACGCCGTGCTGATGCGCCAGGATCCGCCCTTCGACCTGGAGTACGTTGCCGCCACCTGGCTGCTGGAGCGCGCCCAGGCGGCGGGTGCGCGCATCTTCAACGATCCGCGCGCGGTGCGTGACCACTCGGAGAAGCTCGCCATCCTCGAGTTCCCGCAGCTCGCCCCGGAGACGCTGGTGGCGCGCGAGGCGGAGACGCTGCAGGCCTTCATCGAGGCGGCCGGTGACGCCATCCTCAAGCCCCTCGACGGCATGGGCGGCAGCCAGGTGTTCCGCGTCCGCCGCGACGACCCCAACCGCAACGTCATCGTCGAGACGCTCACCGTCCACGGCGCCCGCAGCATCATGGCGCAGCGTTACCTCCCCGAGATCGTCCGCGGCGACAAGCGCATCCTGCTCATCGGCGGCGCGGTTGTGCCCTTCTCGCTGGCACGCATCCCGAAGGCCGGCGAGACGCGCGGCAACCTCGCCGCCGGCGGCAGCGGCGTGGCGCAGCCGCTGACTTCGCGCGACCGCGAGATCGCCGGGCATCTGGCGCCGATCCTGCACGCGCGCGGCATCCTGCTGGCCGGCATCGACGTCATCGGCGACAGCCTCACCGAGATCAACGTCACCAGCCCGACCTGCTTCGTCGAGATCACGGAGCAGACCGGCTTCAACGTCGCCGCGATGTTCCTCGACGCGCTGGAAAGGGAATGCAAGGCTTGAACCACGGCGCACACGGCGTGCACGGCGCAATTGAAAAGAAGCTTTCGCCGTGTCCGCCGTGCACGCCGTGGTGGATGCTTTTCCTGGCGGCAATCCTGCTGTCGGCCTGCGCGCGCGCCCCCCAGCTGCACCAGCGCGAGGCCTTCGTCTTCGGCACCCGCGTCGAGGTCTCGGTGTGGGGGGAGTCGGCCGACAAGGCGGCGCAGGCGCTGGCCGCCGTCCTCGCCGAATTCGACCGCCTGCATCGCCTGCTGCACGCCTGGCAGCCTTCGGAACTGACGACCCTGAACGAGGCCATCGCCCGCGGCGAGCGCGACATCGCCGTCTCCGCGGAGCTGACTTTTCTCCTCAAGGACGCGGCGGACATCGCGGCGCGCTCGGATCAACTCTTCAACCCCGCGATCGGCAGGCTGGTGGCGCTGTGGGGTTTCCATTCCGACGAGTTCAGGCCGCAACTGCCCGACATGGCGGCGGTCGAGGCCGTGGCGAAGGCCAAGCCCAACATGTCGGATTTGACGATCACTGACACCCGCGTGTCGAGCAGGAACCGCGCCGTGCAGCTCGACCTCGGCGGCTATGCCAAGGGCTATGCGCTGGACCGCGCCGCCGACCTCCTGAAAGGCATGGGCGTCAACAACGCCCTCATCAACATCGGCGGCAACGTCATGGCGCTCGGCGACAAGGGCGGCACGCCCTGGCGCGTCGGCATCCAGCATCCGCGCGCCGCCGCGCCGCTGGCCACCCTCGAACTGCGCGACGGCGAGGCCATCGGCA
>CAJPFZ010000437.1 GCA_905339355.1 Burkholderiaceae bacterium | reverse complement strand
GCCGTCGCGCTGTGCATCGCCATCCCGCTGGGCACGACGATCGCGATCTATCTCTCCGAGTTCGCCGGGCACAAGACCCGCGAGACGCTCAAGCCCGTGCTCGAGCTGCTCTCGGGCGTGCCGACCATCATCTACGGCTACTTCGCTCTGCTGTTCGTCACGCCGCTGCTGCAGAAGATCTTTCCGGAGCTGCCGGGCTTCAACGTGCTGTCGGCCGGCATCGTGATGGGCATCATGATCATTCCCTACATCTCGTCGCTGTCGGAGGACGCGATGCGCGCCGTGCCGATGAGCCTGCGCGAAGGCTCGTATGCCATGGGCGCGACGCGGCTGCAGACCGCCGTCAACGTCGTCGTGCCGGCAGCCTTCTCGGGCATCGCCTCGGCCTACATCCTCGGCATCTCGCGCGCGGTCGGCGAGACGATGATCCTCGCTGTCGCCGCAGGCATGCAGCCCAACCTGAGCTTCAATCCGATGGAGCCCGCCGCGACCATCACCTCCTACATCGTGCAGGTGGCGCTGGGCGACCTTCCCCACGGCAGCATCGGCTACCAGACCATCTTTGCCGCCGGACTCTCGCTGATGCTGCTCACGCTCGCCTTCAACCTCGCCGGCTACTGGCTGCGACGCCGCTTCAGGGAGGCCTACTGATGATGCGCAGCGAACAACTGCGCCTGCTGATCCGCGCGCGCAAGAGATGGGACGTGATCTTCGGCGTGCTGGGGCTGCTCGCGCTGTCGGTGGGCATCCTGACGCTGGCGGCGCTGTTCATCGACATGGCCGTATCGGGCCTGCCGCGCCTCTCGGGCGACTTCTTCACCTCGTTCCCGTCGCGCCGCGCCGGCCAGGCGGGCATCCTCTCGGCGTGGATCGGCTCGATCCTGGTGATGCTGGTGACCGCCGTGGTGGCGGTGCCGATCGGCATCGCCGGAGCGGTCTACCTCGAGGAGTACGCGCCCAAGAACTGGTTCACCGACCTCATCGAGATCAACATCACCAATCTGGCGGGCGTCCCGTCGATCATCTACGGCTTGCTCGCGCTCGGATTGTTCGTCTACACCTTCGGGCTGGGCCAGAGCATCCTCACCGCCGGCCTCACCCTCGCGCTGCTGATCCTGCCCATCGTCATCACCACGACGCGTGAAGCGCTGCGCTCGATCCCGCAGCACGTACGCGAGGGTGCCTACGCCTGCGGCGCATCGCAGTGGCAGGTCGTCGGTGACCACCTGCTGCCCTACGGCACGCCCGGCATCCTCACCGGCGTGATCATTGGCCTGTCGCGCGCGATCGGCGAGACGGCGCCGATCATCACCATCGGCGCGCTGACCTTCATCGCCTTCCTGCCGCCGGCGCCGTTTTCCGGCGAACCGGCGGCCGGCATGTTCGATTGGCTGTTCTCGCCCTTCACCGTCATGCCGATCCAGATCTTCAACTGGACCTCGCGCCCCGACCCGGCCTTTCACCAGAACGCCGCGGCCGCCAGCTTCGTGCTCGTCTTCATGACGCTCGGCATGAACGCGCTGGCGATCTGGCTGCGCTATCGGCTGCGCAAGAACATCAAGTGGTGATACGCCACGCACGCTCACCATGACCGCCATGTCCACCGCCAGCCCCGCACCGAACCACAACGGCCACGCCCTCAAGGCGCAGTCCGACAACCTGCACTTCTACTACGGCGACTTCAAGGCGCTCAAGGGCGTCACGATGCCCGTCTACGAAAACCAGGTGACCGCGCTGATCGGCCCAAGCGGCTGCGGCAAGTCGACCTTCCTGCGCTGCTTCAACCGCATGCACGATCTTTATCCGGGGCACCGCTACGACGGGCAGATCCACCTTCACCCGGACCAGGTGAACCTGCTCGACCGCGGCGTCGACCCGATCGAGGTGCGCATGCGCATCTCGATGGTGTTCCAGAAGCCCAACCCGTTTCCGAAGTCGATCTACGACAACGTCGCCTACGGCCTGCGCGTGCGCGGCGAGAAGTCGCGCAGCGCGCTGGACGACAAGGTCGAGGCGGCGCTCAAGGGCGCCGCGCTGTGGAAGGAGGTCCGCGACCGCCTGAAGGAAGTCGCGGTGAACCTGTCAGGCGGGCAGCAGCAGCGCCTGTGCATCGCACGCGCGCTGGCCACCGATCCGGAGATCATCCTGTTCGACGAGCCGACCTCGGCGCTCGACCCGATGGCCACCGGCAGCATCGAGGAGCTGATCGGCGAGATCAAGAAGAAGGTCACCGTGCTGATCGTCA
>CAJPFZ010000436.1 GCA_905339355.1 Burkholderiaceae bacterium | reverse complement strand
CCGCTTTCGACGTGCAGTTCGGCCACGCGCTTGTAGTCGCGCCGGAAGAAGGCGACGAAGTTCTGCGCGAGGTATTCCTTGTCGTATTCGGTCAGCGTGCCGACGATGCCGAAATCGAGCGCGATGTAGCGGCCGAAGGTGGCCGGCGCCACGCTCACCTGGATGTTGCCCGGGTGCATGTCGGCGTGGAAGAAGCCGTCGCGAAAGACCTGGGTGAAAAAGATCGTGACGCCGTCGCGCGCGAGCTTCTTGATGTCGACGCCCATCTCCTCCAGCCGCTGCCGGTTGCTGATCGGCGCACCGTACATGCGCTCCATCACGATGACGCCGGGCGTGCACAGCTCCCAGTACATCTCGGGCACCATCACGAGGCCGAGCCCGGCCATGTTGCGCCGCAGCTGCGCCGCGTTGGCCGCCTCGCGCACCAGGTCGAGTTCGTCGTGCAGGTAGTTGTCGAACTCGGCCACCACCTCGCGCGGCTTGAGCCGCCGCATGTCGGCGCTCATGCGGTCGACCCAGCGCGCCAGCGTGCGCATCAGCGAGAGGTCGTCGTCGATGACCGCGAGCATGCCCGGACGCAGCACCTTGACGGCGACTTCGCGCCCGTCCTTCAGCCTGGCGAAGTGCACCTGGGCGATTGACGCACTGGCGACCGGCTCGGGCTGGAAGTCATCGAACAGCGCCTCGATCGGGCGGCCGAACGCGCGTTCCACCAGCACCCGCGCCTCGGCCGCGGGAAACGGCGGCACCCGGTCCTGCAGCTTGGCGAGTTCGTCGGCCACGTCCGGCGGCAGCAGGTCGCGGCGCGTGGAGAGCACCTGGCCGAACTTGACGAAGATGGGGCCGAGGCGCTCCAGCGCGAGGCGCAGCCGAACACCGCGCGGCGCGTCGAGGCTGCGCCCGATGGTGATGAGGCGGACCAGCAGGCGGATGCGCCGCTGGCGAAAGCCGGACAGGGCCAGCTCATCCAGCCCGAACCGCAGAACCGTGAAGACGATGAAGATGAGGCGCGCGAGGTGCCTCATCGCGATGGCGGCTCCTGGCTGCCGTTGCCGCCGTTGCGCCCACGGGCGGCCAGGCCCGCCAGCGTGGACACGGCAGAGCGCATGCCGTCGGCCAGCTTGCCGCCGATGCGCGCCAGCTCATGCGCCGGCCCCGCGCCGATGACACGCGCGAGGTCGTCCTGCAGATCCCAGCGCAGGTTGCCCATCAGCCAGCTCACGTCGCTCGCGAGCGCCGCGTCGCCCGCGACATCGACCGCAGGCCGCTGGCCCGACAGCCCCTGCACGAGACTGCGCGCGGGGTTGGAGGCATCGAGGCTCAGCCGCAGATCCGGCACGGGCTGCGGCGACTGATTGCCCGTCCACTCGACCAGACCGGCGGGGGTGATGACGAAACTCAGCTCCGGCAAGGGCGGCAGCAGCGAAGGCCAGCCGGTCATCTGCAACCGGATGCTACGTCCGGTGTGCGGCCGTAGCCGCTGCAGTGCGGCCGATTCGCTTGCGAGCACATGGTTGAGCCAGAGCGTGAAACGCTGCATGAAAGCCGTGCTGGCGAGCTGTTGCAAGGGTTCGAGCATGCCGGATTGTAGGCACGCGGCCACACACATCCCCCCGCAGACACGGGTTCGGACCACTTGTGGTTTTGGGGGAGAATCCACGCCTTATGACCGGACGGATCGCCTTCGCGGGGTGCGGCCCGACGGAGACCGGCATGGCACCAGCGGTCTTGATTCCGGTGCCGTACCCACGTGCGCCGGCACCCACAACCATCTGATCGATGTTCGAAGACCGCAGCTACAAGAGGACCTTCTACAGCGCGCCGCAGTCGGTGACGTCGCTGGTAGCGGCGTTCCTGGAGCCGGCGATCACGGTCATCACGTTCCTGTTGGCCAACGTCTACCTGGACGAGCCGATCACGCGCGCGGAGCTGACGCTGTGCCTGCTCGTCTTCGCGCTGACCTTCCCGGGGCGCAACCGCTTCCGCGAGAACATGATCGCCGCCGGCGTGGACATCCTGTCCTCTTGGGTGATGCTGATCGGCATCCTCGCGTTGTGCGGCTATGCAACACGCAGCCTCGGCTACTTCGAAGAAGAGGCGCTGTACAGCTGGATTCTCATCACGCCGGTGCTGCAATGGATCGCGGTGTGGCTCGGGCAGAAGGTGGTGCGCTACCAGGCGGCCCGGCCGGAGGCGCGGCGCACCGCCGTGGTGGTCGGTGCGGGCGCGCTGGGGGTGAAGGTGGCGCGCGCGCTGCTCGACAGCGAGGATCACGGCGTCGATTTCGTCGGCTACTTCGACGACCGCACCGACGACCGCGTACAAGAGGTGGCAAGCAAGCAGCGGCTCGGCGGCCTGAAGGACGTGGCCGACTACATCCGCGCCCATGGCATCCGCGAGGTGTTCATCACGCTGCCGCTGGGCTCGCAGCCGCGCATCGTCGAGCTGTTGGAGCAGGTGCAGGGCACGACGGCATCGCTGTTCTTCGTGCCCGACGTGTTCGGCATCAGCATCATCCAGGGGCGCCTGCAAGACATGAACGGCGTGCCGGTGGTGGGCATCTGCGAAACGCCCTTCACCGGCACCAACGAACTCGCCAAGCGGGTGAGCGACGTGGTGCTCGCGAGCATCATCATCGTGCTGATCTCGCCGCTGCTGCTGGCGCTGGCGATCGGCGTGAAGCTCAGCTCGCCGGGGCCGGTGATCTTCAAGCAGCGGCGCAACGGGCTGGACGGCGAAGAGATCATCGTCTACAAGTTCCGCTCGATGACCGCGCAAGACAACGGCCCGGTGGTGCGACAGGCGACCAAAGGCGACCCGCGCATCACCCCCTTCGGCGCCTTCATCCGCCGCACCTCGCTGGACGAGCTGCCGCAGTTCTTCAACGTGCTGCAGGGCCGCATGAGCATCGTCGGGCCGCGCCCGCATGCGGTGGCGCACAATGAGGAGTACCGCAGATTGATCAAGGCGTACATGGTGCGCCACAAGGTGAAGCCCGGCATCACCGGCTGGGCCCAGGTCAACGGTCACCGGGGGGAGACCGACACCATCGAGAAGATGCAGGCGCGGGTCGAATACGACCTCGAGTATTTGCGGAACTGGTCCATCGGGCTCGATCTGCAGATCATCGTGCGCACGATCCGCCTCGTGTTTTTCGACCGCAACGCGTATTGAGTCGCGTGTCGTGGTCCTGTGCACAGCACAAGAAGCAAGTCAACTACCTCGGAGAAATCGCATGTCCTCTCGTACGCGGGCCACTCCTCACGTTGTGTTGAATCCGTTGGCGCTGGCGTTGGGCCTCGCCTTCCTCGGCTGCGCGCA
>CAJPFZ010000435.1 GCA_905339355.1 Burkholderiaceae bacterium | reverse complement strand
CAGCGCGATGTAGGCCATCTCGTGGTCCATCAGCGCGTTGGCGCCGCCCTCGCGCGCCGGCCGCACGCAGTGCAGCAGCATCGCGCCGATGCGCCGCTGCGGCGGGTGGTAGTAGCCGTCGGTGTGCCACTTGATGGGCCGGTCGGTGTAGGGGATGTAGGCGGCGCGCTCGCCGGCCGAAGACGCGGCACCGGCGGGGCCGGCCGCGCACACCGTGATCGGCGAGATGCCGTCGTCGTCGGCCAGCCAGTTGACGTCGAGTTCGGCGAGCCCGAGCTGGCGCGCAAGGCGACGCGGGATCTCCTTGTCGACCTCGATGAGCGGGCTGCGATAGATCGCCATGTTGGCCACAGCGCAGCGCCCGACCAGGGCCGCGCATTCCCTCGGCGTCAGGTGGCGCGGGTCGGCGACGTCGACAATCAGCTCGTCGACCCGCGTCGGGTGACTCGCCCACTTGACGTCGCGCCAGCGGCGATAGGTGTCGTCGTCGGCGAGGTCGAATGGGCTGCGCGGCCTTGCATTCGCCACGGAGCGCACAGAGAGCAGGGGAAGCACAGAGGTACTCATGGGCTCGGCGCTTCTCCGGCTTCTCTGTCGTGAACGCCTCTCATGTCAATCCCCGCTGATGCCCGAGCGCCGCGCGGGCCGCGCCTCGGTGGACAGCACGCCCTGCATCGCGCTTTGCAGCGTCCCCACCGCCTCGGGTGCTTCGACGGCCATGATCTGCTCCAGCGCCCAGTTCTTGTCCTTTTGCACCATCAATTCGGTGACGCGGCTGCCGAGGTAGCGCGTGAACGCGAAGTCGGGGCCGTCGGCGTCGTAGTGGAAATGGGCGTAGTCGTCGGACAGCTGGTTGAACAGCTCGATGAACTGCGCACGATGGCTTTCCGTGCCCTCGGGCGGAAGGCCGAGCAGGTCGTTCTCGCTGTCTTCGAGGATCTCGGCCACGCGCCGCACGAGCGCCGTCGTGAATTCGATCCGCGTGGCTTCGGGCATGCGTTCGAAGGCCATGCGGTCGACCACCTGGATCAGGAACACCAGCACCTCGCGCATGAAGGCGAAATACGGTGGTCCGATGTCGATTTCGAACTGCGCCGCACGCATCTGCTTGAGCATGTTCTGCGCCACGCGCCAGACGATGAACGCGAGCGCGCTCGCGTTCTGTTGCGGCGTCTTCGGCGTGCCGGGTTTGAACCAGTGGCTCTTGACGCGCAGGACGCTCACTCAATACCCCCCTTTGCCGAGCGGCTGCGGCAGGCCGGCCACCTTGGCCGCCTGCTTGGCCGGCCCCATCGGGAACAGGTCGTACAGCGCCTTGCTGTCGACGCCGGGGCGGATCTCGCTCATGCCCTTGAGCAAGTTGCGGAAGTTCGGCGTGTGGCCATGCTCGCGGTACTCGTCGCGCAGGTAGTTGACGACCTCCCAGTGCGCGTCGGTAAGCGCGATGTTCTCGGCCGCCGCGATCACGCGCACGATGTCGTCGCTGAAATCGGGCTCGCGCAGGAAGCCCTGCTCGTCTGTCTCACGCTCGCAGCCGTTCACGGTATAGGCCATGGTCATTCCTCCTTGGGGGTCAGGCACCCACGGCCGCGGCCGATCGGTGGGGCACGAAGACGCCGCAGCCCAGCAGCCGCTGCGGCCCGAGGCCGGCACGCTGCATGCGCAGCGAGTCGTCCGGCGTGAGGCCGTGCAGCATCAGGCTGAAGCCGCTGATGGCTCGGCCGGGCGCGCCGATCTGCTGGCGGCCCCCGCAGACGACATGGGCGTCGATCTCCAGTGCGGACAGCGTGCTCGCGACGGCCGCCACGAAGACCGTCTCGTCGTCGCTCTCGGCTGCCACCAAGTGGGCGTACAAGGTGCTGTGCGGCACCAGATCGCGCGGCTTGGGCTCGCCCAGGCGCAGCACGCAGCCGGCCACGTCGAGCCAGCGCCCGGAGAGCGGGGCCAGTTCGGCAACGCGCGCACCCGGCACGCGTATCAGCAGGCGCGCCCGCTGCGACAGCCAGCCGCGCGCGCCGTAGCCTGCCACCACCTTGACCGGGTGGATGCCCACCTGCGGGTCGGCCGCGAGCCACGCCAGCTGCCCGCTCAGTGCCTGCGCCAGCGGCCACGCATGGTCACGCGGCAGCTGCGTCCCGGCCAGCGGGAACGCCACGTCGAGCACGCCGTCGAGTGCCGCGGCCACCCCCATCACCCGCGCTCCTGTGCCTGCGCCCAGCGCAGCAGCGCATGGCCCCACTGCTCTGCCGTCTGCGGATCGATGTCGAACACGGTGAATCGGCTCTTCTCGCGGATGCGCGTGCGCAGCAGGCTCATGCCGCCGGCATCGAAGTCGATCTGCTGCAACTCGATCTCCTGCCCGCCCAGCGGCGCACGCAGTTTGTCCAAAGAGGTCACGCGGGTCATGGGCGGCTCCACAGGTTGGCATTGAGCGCGGCCACGCCCAGGATCGTCCATACCCGGGAGGGGTGAGCTCCGCATACCCCATCCGGGTAATACGCCGTGTACCCAACCAGAGTGATAGCGCCGCCCCGGGTGCACTCCTACGATTCGCCGCAGTCAGCCAAGGAGACCCGCCATGAGCAAGAAGATGCACGACACGCCGATGCTCGACCAGCTCGAAAGCGGGCCCTGGCCCAGCTTCGTGACGGGCCTGAAGCGCCTGGCGAAGGACAAGGACTACATGGTCGACCTGGTCGGCCAGCTCGAGCACTCGTACAAGACGCGCAAGGGCTACTGGAAGGGCGGCACGGTCGGCGTCTTCGGCTACGGCGGCGGCGTGATCCCGCGCTTCTCCGAGGTGGCGAGCCTGTTTCCCGAGTCGAGCGAGTTCCACACGCTGCGGGTGCAGCCGCCGCCCGGCATGCACTACGACACCGCCGTGCTGCGCAAGATGTGCGACATCTGGGAGCGCCACGGCTCGGGCCTGATCGCCTTCCACGGCCAGTCGGGCGACATCATGTTCCAGGGCGCCAGCACGGCGAAGGTGCAGGATGCCTTCGACGAGCTCAACGAGCTCGGCTTCGACCTCGGCGGGGCCGGTCCCGCGGTGCGCACCTCGATGTCGTGCGTCGGCGCGGCGCGCTGCGAGCAGAGCTGCTACGACGAGGCGCGTGCGCACCGGCAGGTGCTCAACACCTTCGTCGACGACATCCACCGCCCCGCCCTGCCCTACAAGTTCAAGTTCAAGTTCTCGGGCTGCCCGAACGACTGCATGAACTCGATCCAGCGCTCCGACATGGCGGTGATCGGCACCTGGCGCGACAACATCCGCACCGACGAGACGCTGGCGCGCAAGTGGTTTGCCAAGCACGGCATGAACGAGCTGGTCAACGACGTGGTGAGCCGCTGCCCCACCAAGACCATCATGCTCAAGGAGACCAAGGATGTCTGCCAGGGCGACAAGATCTCCTCGGTGGCGATCAACGACACCCAGTCGCTGGAGATCGACAACAGCAACTGCGTGCGCTGCATGCACTGCATCAACGTGATGACCGGCGCGCTGGCGCACGGCACCGACACCGGCGCCACGATCCTGATCGGCGGCAAGCGCACGCTGAAGATCGGCGACCTGATGGGCACGGTGGTGATGCCCTTCATGCCGCTGAAGACCGACGAAGACTACGAGGCGCTGGTCGAGCTGGGCCAGAAGGTGATCGACTTCTTCGCGGAGAACGCGCTCGAGCACGAGCGCACCGGCGAGATGATCGAGCGCATCGGGCTCGTGAACTTCCTCGAAGGCATCGGGCTCGACGTCGACCCGAACATGGTGTCGGCGCCGCGCACCAACCCCTATGTGCGCACTGACGGCTGGGACGACGAGGTCGCCCGCATCAACGCGAAGAAGGCTGCGGCCTGATCAGCTGAAGGACACACACCCATGGCCACGATGCGAACCCCGATCGAGAGCGGCGTCCCCGACAACAAGCCGTTCCTGCACCCGACGCTGCTGAAGAACTACGGCAATTGGAAGTACCACGACCGCCCGCGCCCCGGCGTGCTGCACCACGTGTCGCACTCCGGCGACGAGGTGTGGAGCGTGCGTGCCGGCACGCAGCGGCAGATGGACGTCTACACGGTCCGCAAGCTGTGTGACATCGCCGACACCTATGCCGAAGGGCATGTGCGCTTCACGATCCGCTCGAACATCGAGTTCATGGTGTCCGACCCGAACAAGGTCGCACCGCTGATCGAGGCGCTCACCAGCAACGGCTTCCCCGTCGGCGGCACCGGCAACTCGGTGTCGATGATCGCGCACACGCAAGGCTGGCTGCACTGCGACATCCCTGGCACCGACGCGTCGGGCGCCGTGAAGGCGCTGATGGACGAGCTCTACAGCGAATTCATCCGCGAGGACATGCCCAACCGCGTGCACCTGTCGACCTCGTGCTGCGAGATCAACTGCGGCGGCCAGGCCGACATCGCGATCATCGTGCAGCACACCAAGCCGCCGAAGATCAACCACGACCTCGTCGCCAATGTCTGCGAGCGGCCCGCGGTGGTCGCGCGCTGCCCGGTGGCCGCCATCCGCCCGGCGCTGGTCAACGGCAAGCCCTCGCTCGAAGTCGACGAGAAGAAGTGCATCTGCTGCGGTGCCTGCTACCCGCCCTGCCCGCCGATGCAGATCAACGACCCCGAGCATTCGAAGCTGGCGATCTGGGTCGGCGGCAAGAACTCGAATGCACGCGGCAAGCCCACCTTCATGAAGATGGTGGCCAGCGGCCTGCCCAACAACCCGCCACGCTGGCCCGAGGTGTCGGCGATGGTGAAGAAGATTCTCTACACCTACAAGGAAGACGCCCGCTCGTGGGAGCGCGTGTCCGACTGGGTCGAGCGCATCGGCTGGCCGCGCTTCTTCGAGAAGTGCGATCTGCCCTTCACCAAGTACCTCATCGACGACTGGCGCGGCTCGCGGGCCAACCTGAATGCGTCGACCCACATTCGCTTCTGACGGAAATTCGATGAAGTTCGGTCTGCTCGTCAGCGAAGGGCCCTACACGCACCAGGCGAGCGACAGCGCGTACCAGTTCGCGCGCGCCGCGCTGGAGAAGGGCCACGAGATCCAGCGCGTGTTCTTCTACCACGACGGCGTCTACAACGCGACCCGGCTCACCGAGCCGCCGCAGGACGACCGCCACATCGTCAACCGATGGTCGGCGCTGGCGGCGGAGCACAAGGTCGATCTGGTCGTCTGCGTGGCCGCGGCCTTGCGCCGCGGCATCAAGGACGAGGTTCTGGCGCCGGGCTTTCGCATCTCGGGGCTGGGCCAGCTGGTCGACAGCGGCATCAAGGCCGACCGCCTGGTCACGTTCGGGGATTGAGGTCCATCCGCCCGGGAGTCCCGATGAAGAAGTTCATGTTCGTCAACCGCAAGGCCCCCTACGGCACGATCTACGCGCTCGAAAGCCTCGAGGTCGTGCTGATCGCCGCGACCTTCGATCAGGACGTGAGCCTGGTCTTCCTCGACGACGGCGTCTACGAGATCGTCAAGGGCCAGAACACCAAGGCGAGCGGCATCAAGAACTTCTCGCCCTCGTACCGCGCGCTCGAGGGCTACGACGTCGAGAAGCTCTACGTCGAGCGCGAATCGCTGCAAGCGCGCGGATTGAGCGAAGACGACCTGCTGGTACCCGTCGAGGTGCTCGACTCGGCGCAGATGGCCGCGCTGATGGCCGAGCAGGACGTGGTGCTGAGTTTCTGAAGGACCGTGATGCTGCACATCGTCAACAAATCGCCTTCGCAAACGCGCACGCTGGACAGCTGTCTGCGCCTGGCGCAAGCCGGCCACGCCTTGCTGCTGATCGAGGACGGCGTCTATGCCGCCACCACCCGCAGCCCGGCCAGCGCCGCGCTGCGCGAGGCCGCCACCCGCTTGAAGGTCTACGCGCTGCAATCCGACCTCGACGCACGCGGCATGACCGGTGCGCTGCTCGACGGCGTGACCACGATCGACTACGCCGGCTTCGTCGACCTGGTCGCCGAACACCCCACGAACCAATCCTGGCTTTGAGACTTTTCCCTGGAGATCCGCATGAGCAGCTTTGAATTGAACGGCAAGATCTACGAGACCGACGAGGAGGGCTACCTCGTCAACCTCTCCGAGTGGACGCCGGAGGCCGGAACCCACATCGCGCAGACCGAGAACGTCGAGATGAGCGACAACCACTGGGAGGTCGTGAACTTCCTGCGCGACTACTACAACGAGTACCAGATCGCCCCTGCGGTGCGCGTGCTGACCAAGGCGATCGGCAAGCAGCTCGGCCCCGACAAAGGCAACAGCAAATACCTCTACGAGCTGTTCCCCTACGGTCCGGCCAAGCAGGCCTGCAAGATCGCGGGCCTGCCGAAACCGACGGGCTGCGTCTGAACGGCACGCACAGCGAGCGCGTGGCATGTCGGCCCTGACCATCACCTACGCGCTGCTGTTCTACACGGCCGCGCTGGTGCTCGTGATCGGCACCGGCGCCAAGCTCGCGAGCTACCTGCGCACACCGGCGCCGCTGAAGATCCCCACCACGCCGGCGCCGACGACCGCCGGCGGTGTCGGGCTGCGCATGGCGCGCGAGGTGGTGTTCTTCGAGAGCCTGTTCCGCTCCAGCAAGTGGACCTGGATCTTCGGATGGACCTTCCATGCCGCGCTGCTGCTGGTGCTGCTGCGCCACGTGCGCTACTTCCAGCAACCGGTGTGGGGCGTGATCGCGCTGGTGCAGCCCTTCGGCACCTACGCCGGCTTCGCGCTGATCGCCGGCCTGGCGGGGCTGTGGGCGCGGCGCGTCTTCGTCGACCGCGTGCGCTACATCTCGACGCCGTCCGACCACCTGATGCTCGCGCTGCTGATCGCGATCGGCGCGTCGGGCCTGGCGATGCGCTATGTCGCGCGCACCGACATCGTCGCGCTCAAGGCCTTCACGCTCGGGCTGATGCGCTTCGACTGGCAGCCCCTGCCGGCCGACCCGGTGCTGCTCGTGCACCTGACGCTGGTCGCCACGCTGATGTTCGTGTTTCCGATCAGCAAGCTGCTGCACGCGCCGGGCCTGTTCTTCAGCCCCACGCGCAACCAGGCCGACAACGCGCGCGAACAGCGCCACGTCGCCGCCTGGACCACCGCGCTGGAGAAGTGATGGCCGCCGCTGCCTTCGACACCCCGAAGCTCAAGGCCTACCCGGTGATCCCGCTGGTGCAGGCGGGCGCGATGGCGCACAGCAAGCCCTACGTCGCCTCCGAGACCATCCAGAAGGCGATCGGTTTCCCCGGGCAGTTGGCCGACGATTGGCAGGCCAAGGCGATCGCCAAGATGGGCGAGCTGCTCGGGAGGTACCGTTCGCTGCGCGTCTACATGGACGCCTGCGTGCACTGCGGCGCGTGCTCCGACAAGTGCCACTACTACCTCGGCACCGGTGACCCGAAGAACATGCCGGTGGCACGCCAGGATTTGATGCGCGCCGTCTACCGGCGCTACTTCACCTGGGCCGGAAAGCACTTTCCCAAGCTTGTCGGCGCCGTCGACCTGACAAAGGAAGTGCTCGACGACTGGTACAGCTACTTCAACCAGTGCTCCGAATGCCGGCGCTGCTCGGTGTTCTGCCCCTATGGCATCGACACGGCGGAAGTGACGATGGCCGCGCGCGAGATCATGGACTCGGTGGGCATGGGCCAGAAG
>CAJPFZ010000434.1 GCA_905339355.1 Burkholderiaceae bacterium | reverse complement strand
GGCTCGTAGCATTCGGCCGTTATGCGCTGGTTCCAGTCGTGGTACGGGTAGGCCGAGTCCTGCAGCTCGATTTTTTCGAGCCAGGGGTTCTCCCTCGGCGGCTGGTAGAAGTGCCCGTGTATGCAGATGTATTTTTCCATCAGTCTTCCTTTATGAAAAGGGCGAAAGACAGGGGCTTCATTACAGCATCCGATGGGGCCGTTGCGACTCCCGGAAGGTCCGACCCAGGCCCATCCCAGACCTCTTCGGCCGAATCGATCGACTTTATCCACCGTCCTTCAGGGAAGGGGATCTTAAGGCGTAGTTCGGACCTATTGAAGTTGAAGGCAGCGAATGTCGAGCTGCCGTCGTGCACTTTCTCAAGGAAAACCGCAGCCTCCTCTTCGAGCCCCCACGCGTGTACGTACGAGCTCACGGGAGAGAGGGCAGGGACCTCGCGTCTTATCTTTATTAGGGTCCTGTAGAGGTTGAGGAGCACTCCATGCGTGCCTTCGGTCCTTTTCTCCCAGGAGAGGACCGAGCTTTCGAAAGTTTCGGCCTCGTCCGGGCTCGGAGGCTCTCCGGCGGCCATGAAGCCGCTGAACTCCTTTTTCCTGCCGTCCCTCACGGCGGCTATGAGCTCGCCGCCTGAGTGGCTCACGAAATAATGGAACGGCGCCTCTTCACCGTACTCTTCTCCCATGAAGATAAGCGGGACGTAAGGCGAAAGGAGAAGACAGCCTGACGCGAGCTTTAGCCCCTCGAACGGGATAAGGCTTGAGAGCCGCTCGCCGCGAGCGCGGTTTCCCACCTGGTCATGGTTCTGTGAGAATACTATGAACCTGTCCTTCGGGACGAGGATGGATCTGCTGCCGAAGCTCCTTTGCCTGTACCTTGAGTGCTGGCCCGAGTACGCGAACCCTTCGTTCATCGACTTTACGAGCTGCCAGACGGCCCCGAAGTCGGCGTAGTAGCCGTCCCTCTCGCCAGTGATGAGGGCATGGAGGCTGTGGTGGAAGTCGTCGCACCAGAGGCCGTCAAGCCCGAAGGAGTGCTCGTCGGTTGAAACCGCCCTCGTGTCGTTGAGGTCGTCTTCAGCGAAAAGGTAAAAGGGCCTGCCCTTTTTTACGCCCAGCTCGCCGGCCTTCCTCCTCAAGGCCTTGAGGAACGGCATGGCGCTCGTGTCTATCATGGCGTGTACGGCGTCAAGCCTGAGGCCGTCGATGTGAAAGCGCTCGAACCAGTGGAGCGCGTTCTCAATGAAGTAGTTCCTTACGTGGTCGCTTTGTGCCCCGTCCAGGTTCATTGCCATGCCCCAGGGCGTCCTGTACGAATCGGTCAGGTACGGCCCGAACTCCGGGGCCGGGCTGCCCTCCGGGCCGAAGTGATTGTATACGACGTCGAGTATGACAGACATTCCTCTTGAGTGGCATTCGTCGACGAGCTTTTTCAAGGCTTCCGGCCCGCCGTAGGTGTTCTGGACGGCGAAGGGGAAGGCCCCGTCGTAGCCCCAGTTCCTCGTGCCTGGGAACTGGGCCACGGGCATGAGCTCGACCGCGTTGACGCCGAGGTCGGCAAGGTCGTCGAGTTTTTCTATTATCGAATCGAGGCGGCCTTCAGGCGTGAATACGCCGGTGTGTATCTCGTATATGACCATTGAGGCCGG
>CAJPFZ010000433.1 GCA_905339355.1 Burkholderiaceae bacterium | reverse complement strand
GCTCGAGCAGCTCTACAAGGTCGCCGGCGTGCCGACCAGCGGCGAGCAGATCAACTTCTGCAACACCGGCCACTGGGCCTCGGTCGGCTGGTTCGTCTCGAGCGAGCTGATGGGCAACAAGAAGGCGCGCATGTACGACGGCTCGATGGTCGAGTGGACCCTGCTCAAGGGCGGCGGCATGGAGCAGAAGGTCAAACTCAACTAACCCCGTGCGCTTTCGTCTCCTCCTCGCCCTCGCCGCGGCGGCTTTTTCCGCCGCGGCCGCGGCGCAGGGCGAGCACGAACGGCGCCTGGCGGCCGAACTGACGGTCATGCTCGGCGACCTGCGGCGCATCGAAGCCAACAGCGAATCGCCGCAACACCGCGAAGGCCTGCACGCCCGGCTCGCCGGCGCCCTTTCCTCGCTGCCGCTTCTGCTGCGCCGCGCCGGTGCCGAGGCCTCGGCGGTCCCCCCGTTGCGCACCGCCCTGGCGAAGCGCGACTGGCGCGCCCTGCGCGCCGGCCTCGCCGCCCTGCAGCGCAAGCATCCCTTCGAAGCGGGTGAGATCCTGCCGCGCGCGATCACGCCTGAACGGCTGCGCCTCGGCGAGGCCATCCACCGCCAGGCCTGCGCCGGCTGCCATGAAGCGCCGGCCGCCGACACGCAGCTGCCGGCCTTCAACCTCCACCAGCAGGCGCAGCGCCTGCCGCGCGGGGAATTCGCCGCGCGCCTGCTGCTCGGCGTGCGTGGCGACCGCGGCACCGCCTGGCGCAATCCCTTCAGCGATCTGGAACTGGGCGCCCTGCTGGCTTATTATGAAAAAGGCAAGCAGAATTGAAGCTGCCGGCCGTGGTCGGCGTACGTTCATCCATCGCTGAGGAGGAAAGCATGATGCGCAAAACCCTACTTCGCGCAGCGCTCGCCGGCGCCCTGTCGGCCGGACTGGGCCTCGCCCACGCGCAGGACGCCACCTACAACATCCGCACCCTGACGCCGGAAACGGCGCTGAAGGCCGCGCAGGCCGCGCTGAAGTCCTGCCGCGACGGCGGCTTTCAGGTGGCGGTGGCGGTGGTCGACCGTTCGGGCCTGGCCCAGGTGATGCTGCGCGACCGCTTCGCCGGGGCGCACACGCCGAAGACGGCCATCGGCAAGGCGTGGACGGCGGTGAGCTTCCGCAGCAGCACCACCGGCCTGGCCGACATCAGCCAGCCGGGCAAGCCGTCCAGCGGCCTGCGCAACCTGCCCCACGTCGTGGCGCTCGGCGGCGGCGTGCCGATCGAGGCCGGCGGCAGTATCCTCGGCGGCATCGGCGTTTCCGGCGCACCGTCCGCCGAGGCCGACGACAAGTGCGCCAAGGCCGGCATCAACGCCATCAAGGACGCGCTGGAGTTCTAGTCCTCAGGCCGGCGTCTTGCCGGGCTGTTGCACCACCTCGACCTGCAGCGGCGTGCGACTGTCGAGGTGGATGTCGCGCTGCGGGAAGGAGATCTCGATGCCATTGGCGGCGAACGCCTCGCCGATGGCCTGGCGGATTTCGCTCGCGACCCTCCTGAAATCCGGGCTGACGGCCATGTCCAGCCAGTATTCGACGCGCAGCACCTGGGCGTTGTCGCCGAAGTCCTCCAGCTGCACCTCGGGCGCCGGGTTGTCGAGCACCGCCGGATTGCCGTGTGCCGCCAGCCTGAGCA
>CAJPFZ010000432.1 GCA_905339355.1 Burkholderiaceae bacterium | reverse complement strand
TGGCTGTACTTCAACACGGCGAACCAGAGCGTCACCACGCCGGGGGCGGCGACGATCCAGATGGCGGGCGGGGGCTTGTACGTCTATGCGGCGAACAGCACGCTGACCCTGGGCAGCGGGCTGACGGTGCAGGGCTACGGCCACGTCACTTCCGCCTACAGCGACGGCGCCATCGTCAACAACGGCACCATTCTCAACAATACCGCCAACGCGCTCACGATCAGCCCGGCCATCTTCACCAACAACGGCATCATTGCCACCGCTTCCACCGGCGCCATCCATATCGCACCACAGGGAAACACCACCAGCTGGACCAATGCGGGGCTGATCGAGATTGGCGCGAATTCGACCGTCTCCACACAATCGCGCAACATGGTGAACAACGGCACCCTTCGCGGCTCGGGCACGCTCGATGTCGGCTATACCAGCTCGGGTAGCCCGGTGGTGTATACGCTCAGGACGCTTACCAACAACGGCACACTAGACCCCGGCGTGGGCGCCGGCGGCACGGGCACCCTGACCATCAGGGGCAACCTCGTCCAGGGCGCGGGCGGCACGCTGCATATCGACCTCGGCGGCACGGCGGCCGGCCAGTACGACAGGCTGGCGGTGGTGGGCATCGCGCAGAAGGCTGCCACGGCGCAACTCGGCGGCACGCTGGAAATCGTCGAAGGCACGAATGACTTCTATGCGAGCATGGGCGACGCCTTCCCGAACCTGGTGACCGCCAACGGCGGCCTGAGCGGCAGCTTCGCCAGCGTCATCATTCCGGCCGACGTCAGCTTCACGATCAACCAGGCCGGCACGGTGGGCATCACCGGCACCACCCAGTCCCTCACCTACTGGGCGACCGACAGCGACGGCGACTGGGACACGGCCGCCAACTGGACGCGCGGCGTGCCGACGGCCGGCAAGGACACCATCGTCTCCCGCGCCGGCAACCCGGTCATCACCATCGACTCCGCCGCCGCGACGCCGCACAGCCTGGTGCTCGACGAGGACCTGCGGCTGGCCGCGGGCGGCACCTTCACGCTGCCGACCACGCTCACCAGCTACGACCACACGCTGACGCTGGCCGGCGGCACGCTCACCAACCCGAACGTCCTGACGCTGGGCGGCCCGCTGCTGCTGGAGAGCGGCAGCATCGTCGGCGCCGGCTCGATCACGCTTGCCGGCAGCGGCACGGCCACCAAGACCACCAGCGGCACGGCCACCATCGGCCAGGCGTTCAACAACGGCACCAGCGTCACGGTTGCCGCCGGCCTGCTGAACCTGTCCGGCGGCGGCAGCCACACCGGCACTTTCAGCGTCGCCAGCGGCGCCACCCTCGACTTCGCCGGCGGCACGCACCAGTTCGGCGACGGCAGCCATTTCGCCGGCGCCGGCACCTTCGCCCATGGCGGCGGCACGCTGCAGCTGACCGGCAGCGGCAGCGGCCTGACGCTGGATGCCGGCGCCAGCCTCGACCTCGCCGCCATGGCCTTCACCGGCAGCGGCAGGCTGACGAACAACGGCACGGTCACCGGCACCAATGCCAGCTTCGGCGGCACGCTCGTCAACAACGCCACGGCCTCGCTCACCAGCGGCACGCTGGCCGGCGGCTTCATTAACAACGACGGCGCCACGCTGAACGTCTCCGGCAACCTCGTGGTGGGCGGCGCGACCGCCACCATCGCCGGCGGCACCATCAATCTCAACGCCGGCGCCACGCTGACCAAGAACACCGGCACGCTCGACTGGTCCGGCGGCACCATCGACGGCAGCGGCACGCTGGCGTTCACAGGCGGCGGCCTGATCGCCTTCTCCGGCAGCGGCGACCGGGTGATGAGCAGCCCGAACCTCAATTTCAGCTTCACCGACCTCAACCTGCCGGCGGGCTCGCTGACCCTGCAGCAGGGCACGCTGACCTTCAACACCACGGGCAGCAACGTCACGACCCTGCCCGCCGGCACCACCCTCAACCTGCAGGGCGGCACGCTCAACAACAACGGCCCCCTCTCCATCGGCGGCACCTTCAACATCAGCGGCGGCACCTATGCCGGCAGCGGCAGCCTGCTGATGGCCGGCGGCACGCTGAATCGCAGCGGCGGCGACTGGACCAGCAGCGGCACCATGACCAACACCGGCACGCTCAACCTCGGCGCCGGCACCTATTCCAGCCCGATCGTCAACCAGGGCACCATGAGTGCCAGCGGCGCCACCTTGAACGCGCCGTTTACCAACGAGGGGACGTTCAGCCTCACCGGCGGCACGACCACCTTCGCGGCGGGCTTCACGCAGACCTCCGGCACGACCACGCTGAACGGCGGCAACGCCGCCGGCAACATGGCCATCAACGGCGGCAGCCTGCTCGGCAGCGGCACGATCTATGGCGACCTGTATGTCGGCGCCGGCACGCTCTCGCCCGGGTTCTCGCCGGGCGGCCTGACGATCACCGGCAACCTCACGCTGTCGCCGCTGAGCACGACGCTGATCGAGGTCGGCGGGTTGTCGGCCGGCAGCCAGTTCGACGTCATCAACGTCGGCGGCCTCGCCACCCTCGACGGCACGCTCAACGTGGTGTCGTGGGGCGGCTACACGCCGGCATCGACCGACGCCTTCGACTTCATGACCTTCGGCAGCAGCACGGGCAGCTTCGCCACGGCCAACCTGCCGGCCGCCTGGGGCGGCAGCCTGGCTTACTACCCGGGCTACATTCAATTGGCGATGGGCGGGGTGGTCCCGCCGCTGCCGCCGCCGTCGAGCATTCCGATCAGCATCGATGCGGATGCCCTGCCCGCTGCCGAGACCCGCGAGTCGCTCGAACTGCTCGCCCTGCTGGATGAGCAGGTGGATTCGGGCTACCCGTTGTCCATGCCCGCCGCCGAAGACGAGGAACGGCTGGCGCCACAACAATGCCAGTGAGGAAATCGTCCATGCGCGCCATGCTGCTTCTGTGCATTCTGTCTACGGCGGCCATCGCCTGGGCCGCGCCGGTGGCGCAGGTCGCCGAGGCCCGGGGCGCGGTCTCGGTGGTCAAGGCGACCGGCAAGCGGCTGATCGTTTCCGCCGGCTCGACGCTGGAAGCGGGCGACGTGGTGGTGACCGAGGAGAACAGCACCGCCGCGCTGGCCTTCACCGACGGCGGCAAGGTTGCGCTGCGGCCGAATACCCGCTTCGGCATCAACGCCTACAGCTTCGCGCCGCTGGAGCCGACGGCCGACAAGGGGTTCTTCGGCCTGCTCGCCGGCGGCCTGCGCACCCTGACCGGCGCGATCGGCAAGCGCGTCGATCGCGGCGCCTACCGCATGCAGGGAGCAACCGCCACCATCGGCATCCGCGGCACGGAATACACGGCGCGCCTGTGCAAGGGAGACTGCGGCGTGGAGGCACCGAGGCAAAAGTCAGTGCCGGCAGCACGCCTCGCGGGGCTACAAGGCAGCGTCACCGCGACTTCGATGAATGGCACGCGGCGGATGCTGGTCGCAGGAGCCGCGCTGGCGGCAGGCGACCTGGTCGAGACGGGAGAAGCGTCCTGGGCGGGCATTGCGTTCAACGATGATTCGCGCCTGGTGCTGCGGGCGAACTCCGCCTTGCGCATCGACGCGTACCGCTTCCAGGCGGCCGCCCCGGCGCAGGACAGCTTTGTCATCGAGATGTTGAAGGGCGCATTGCGCGCGGTGACGGGCCGGATGGGGAAGCGCAATCCGGGGCAGGTGAATTTCAGGTCCGTGACGGCGACCATCGGCATCCGCGGCACCCGCTTCGACACCTGGTGCGTGGCGAAAGGCAGCTACGGCAAGAACCGTCCCGGCAAGGCCAAGGCGACGACGACCTGCGACCAGGCCTTGCTGACGTCGGTGGGCGAAGGCGGCATCGCCATGGGCAACGATGCCGGCACGGCGGAAGCGGGGGCGGGGCAGGCGGCGTATGTCGACGGACCCGGCGCCGCGCCCGGCCTGCTGGGTGCGCCGGTGGAACTGCCGGCGGACGACGGCGCGCCGTCGCCGGAGGCGCTGCCGCTGTTCGATGCCGTGCCGGCGGCTGCCGGCAGCGGCGAAGGGATGTATGTGCTGGTGCATGAAGGCCGCATCACCCTGACGCAGGATGGCGTCACCGTCGAGCTGGGCAGCGGCGACAGCGCGTTCGCCGGTGCGGATGGCGGCGCGCCGGAGCTCCTGGAGGTGACGCCGCCCTTCCTGAGCAGCGACCCGTACCTGCGTTCCGTCAATTTCGATTCGATGAGCTGCACGCTGCCGTGATGCGCCGGCCGTAGCTGATGCAGTAGGTAAAAGTCAGCCCCTGTTGCACGGCGGTTGTCCGCCCAGCCAAGCTGCCCCGGCCATCCTGTCCGCGACCGCCAGATGCGGGAATGGCCGATCCACATCTCCACAGCGAAGGCGCTGAAGCGGAAGGCGGCGGCAGTGGAAGAGAGCGAAGCGAGGTGGACCGACGACTGCACGATGCGCACGCCGTGGAGGACGCAGGCCAGTGTAGCGGTAATGGGATAACCTTCCGATCGGTCCATTGCGGATTCTGCGCTACTTCTGCACCCAGAACAGGTACATGCCCCTGAATGTCCTCGGGTTGGCGGTTTCGAACCGGTGCCAGTTGTCCAGATTGGCCTTTTCCGGATCGTCGGGAAACTGCTGGCCATATTTGTTCAGCAGGTTCGCGCCCAGCTGGAATCCGAGGAAGCGCAAGCCAAGGCGCGCGAGCATTTCCTTCAGCCGGGGCAGCGTAAACCGGTGCTCCTGGGTGTGGAACAGCAGGTCGCGGCACTCGCTCGTGCCGAAGAAATCCCAGCGCTGCAGCAGTTCCGCCGTCCAGTCGCTTCCTTCCAGCGCCAGGATGTCCTGGCGGCAGCGCCGGATGTCAGCGGCGGTGGGCGCATAACCCTG
>CAJPFZ010000431.1 GCA_905339355.1 Burkholderiaceae bacterium | reverse complement strand
TCCTCGAATCGGCCAGCCGGCCGCGCTGCAGGAGTGCGCCGAACACGACCCCGGTGGCCAAGCCGAGCGCGTTGCGCATGCTCTCGTTCATCTCTGCCATCAGACCTCCTCGACCGGGCGCCTTGCGCCGCGCGCACGTCGGGCCAGCAACGATCCGACCCCGAACATGAGCGGCGTGAACAACCAGCTCGATCCCGCCCCCTGCGCGGTGCCCGAAGGACGCAGCCCGTTGAATTCGTAGGAAGTGCTTTGGGAAGTGGAAACCGCAGGTCTGGTGTCCGGCTGCGCGCAATAGTTTACATAATACACATTGTCGCGCTTGTTCAGACCGGAGAGGCGACCGTCCCGAACTTGCCTCCGCTTGCCAAGTCGCCCCACTGCTGGGCACACTGCATCGAGGAGCCACGCATGTCGACCTCCCGAGCACCGCACAGCGCCTGGGCACGTCAGGCGGCGGTTTGCCTGCTGTGCTGGCTGACCCTGATGGGTTTCGCAGCCGCCGCACCGGTGCAGGTGCTGCGCGTGCACGACGCGATCGGCCCAGCCAGTGCCGACTACGTGGTGCGCGGCATCGCCAAGGCGCAGCGCAACGGTGCCAGCCTGGTGGTGATCGAACTCGACACGCCGGGCGGGCTCGACACGTCGATGCGCCAGATCATCCAGGCCATCCTCGCGTCGCCAGTGCCGGTCGCCACCTTCGTCGCGCCCGAGGGTTCGCGAGCTGCCAGCGCCGGTACCTACATCCTCTACGGCAGCCACATCGCCGCGATGGCGCCTTCGACCACGCTCGGGGCGGCGACGCCAGTGGCGATCGGCATGCCGGGCGGCCCGCAGCCCTCGCCAGGTGCACTGCCCGCCTCCTCCCCGGCGAGTGGCGCCAAGCCCACCTCGCCCACGGACGCGATGAGCGCCAAGCAGATCCACGACGCGGCCGCGTTCATCCGCGGCTTGGCGCAGCAGCGCGGCCGCAACGCCGAGTGGGCCGAGCGCGCGGTGCGCGAGGCGGTGAGCCTCACGGCGCAGGAGGCGCTGCGCGAGCGCGTGATCGACGTGGTGGCCCGCGACGTGGCCGACCTGCTGGCGCAGGTGGACGGTCGCCGCGTGCGCGTTCCGTCAGGCGAGGTCACGCTGCGCACACGCGGCGCGGCCTTCGAGCTCCTGTTGCCCGACTGGCGCCACCGGCTGCTGTCGGTGATCGCCAACCCGAGCTTCGCGCTGATCCTCATGATGATCGGCATCTACGGCCTGATGTTCGAGTTCTCTTCGCCGGGCTTCGGCGTGCCCGGTGTGGTGGGCGCCATCTGCCTGCTGCTCGCGCTGTTTGCGCTGCAGCTGCTGCCTGTGAACTACGCCGGCCTCGCGCTGCTGCTGCTCGGCCTCGCGCTGATGGCCGCGGAAGCACTGTCGCCGAGCTTCGGCGTGCTCGGCGTCGGCGGCGTGATCGCCTTCGTCGCCGGCGGCATCCTTCTGTTCGACGCCGACGAGCCCAGCCTCGGCGTGCCGCTGCCGCTGTTGTTCGGCCTCGCTGCGTTGTCCGCGGTGTTGATCGTGGCCGGCGGCAGCATGGCCCTGCGTTCCAGACGCCAGCCGGTGGGCACCGGATCGGAGCAGATGGTCGGCAGCGTCGGCGTGGTGTTGGAGGCTGCAGACGCCGAGACCTGGGCCCGCGTGCACGGCGAGCGCTGGAAGGTGCGCTGCGGCGTGCCGCTCAGCCCCGGCCAGCGCGTGCGCGTGAAGGCCATGCACGGGCTCGTGCTCGACGTGGTGCCCGACATCGAACTCCAAACGTCTCAAGGAGCGACTCCATGATCTTCAACCTCGGTCTGGGCACGCTGCTGATCCCGCTGATCATCCTCGTCATCGCGTCGCTGCGCATCCTGCGTGAATACGAACGCGGCGTGGTGTTCCAGCTCGGCCGCTTCTGGAAGGTCAAGGGCCCCGGCCTCGTGCTGGTGATTCCCGGCCTGCAGCAGATGGTGCGCGTGGACCTGCGCATCGTCACCTTCGACGTGCCGCCGCAGGACGTGATCTCGCGCGACAACGTCTCGGTGAAGGTCAACGCAGTGCTGTTCTTCCGGGTGGTCGATGCCCAGAAGGCGATCATCCAGGTCGAGAACTACCTTGCCGCAACCAGCCAGCTCGCGCAGACCACGCTGCGCGTGGTGCTCGGCAAGCACGAGCTCGACGAGATGCTCGCGGAGCGCGAGCGCCTGAACACCGACGTGCAGCGCATCCTCGACGACCAAACCGACGCCTGGGGCATCAAGGTGACCAACGTCGAGATCAAGCACATCGACCTGAACGAGACGATGGTTCGCGCCATCGCCCGCCAGGCGGAGGCCGAGCGCGAACGCCGGGCCAAGGTGATCCATGCCGAGGGCGAGAAGCAGGCTGCTGCATCGCTGATCGAAGCGGCCCGCATGATGGCGCAGGAGCCCGGCGCAATGCAGCTGCGCTACCTGCAGACGATGACGCAGGTGGCCGGCGACCGCGCTTCCACCGTCGTTCTGCCCCTTCCGCTGGACGTGCTGGGGTCGCTGATCTCCGGACGGCGAGCCGCTGAACGCGGCGAGTGAGTTTCAGCGCGCCGACTACGCGCCCGAGAGCACCTGCTTCAGCGGGGCGCCGCTCACCGTCTCCAGGCCGAGCAGCAGCTCCGCCAACGCGTGCAACCGGTCGTTCTTCTCTTCGAGCACGCGCCGGCACTCGGCCTGGGCCTGCTCGAGCAGCAGGCGCGCTTCGTCGAGCAGTGACTTCTGCACGTCGGGCCCGATCAGATCGCGCGGCACGCCGGCCATGCTGAGCAGGCCGAAGGTCTTGCCGAAACCGTAGCTGCCGATCATCGAGGTGGCGAGTTCCGAGGCGCGCTTGAGGTCGTCGGCCGCGCCGGACGAAGTGTTGCCGAAGGCGAGCAGCTCGGCTTCGCGGCCGGCCAGCATCATCGCCAGGCGCGAACGCATTTCCTGCTCGCCGTGCAGCGGCTCTTCGTTGTGGCGTGCAACGTAGGTCACGCCCAGCGCCGGGCCGCGCGGCTCGATGCTCACCCGCTCAACGGTTCCCGCGTTCAGCACATGCGCCACCAGCGCATGGCCCGACTCGTGGAAGGCGATTCGGCGCAGCGTCTGCGGCGTGATCACCGCCTTGCTCGCCGACACCTCGCCGCCCAGCTGGTGGGTTTCCAGCGACTCGTAGACACGCTCTTCGCTGACGACCGACTCGCCGGCCTCCGCCGCGTAGGCCGCGGCGCGGTTGACGCAATTGGCGATGTCCGCCGGCGACATGCCGCTGGCGGTGCGCGCGATCGAGGCCACGTCGATCGCCGGCGCGGCTTTCACCTTGGCGAGGTACAGCGTGAACAGCGCCTGGCGCTCCGGCGGCGTCGGCAGGCTCGTGCGCACGGCGAGATCGAAGCGCCCGGGGCGGCACATCGCCTCGTCGATGTTGTCGATGTGGTTGGTGGCGCCGACGATGACCACGTTCTCCAGCGGCGAGAAGCCGTCCATCTCGACCAGCAGCCGGTTGATGATGCGGTTCTGCTCCTGCTCGCCGCCCTGCGGCTCGCCGCCGCGCGAGCGCTTGCCGATGCCGTCGATCTCGTCGATGAACACGATGCACGGCGCCGCCGCACGGGCCCGTGTGAACAGTTCCTTCACCTTGCCGATGCCGGCGCCGTAGAACATCGAGCTGAAGTAGGAGCCGTCGACGCTGATGAAGCTCGCGCCGCACTCCCCTGCCAGCGCGCGTGCGAGCAGCGTCTTGCCGGTGCCCGGCGGGCCGTCGAGCAGCACGCCACGGGGAGCCTGCGCGCCGACCGCGGCGTATTGCGCCGGATCCTGCATGAAAGCGGCCACCCGGCGCAGCGCCTTCTTGGCTTCATCGGCGCCGATCACGTCCTTGAAGGTCGTCGTCGGCTTGTCGGCGAGCTTGGTGCGCCCGAGAGAGAGAGAACCGCGCATCTGGAAGTAGATGACGAGGCCGACGATCAGCACGATCGGCAGCAGCGAAGCGAGCACCGAGGCCGCCTTGTCCAGCGCCTGCGTCAGCTTCTCGCTGGGGGTGCGCGCGTCGATCGCGATGCTCGTCAGCACGAAGCCGTTGCTCACGCTGAGTTCGCCCAGACGCGCGGCCAGTGCGTTGCGGCAGCCGTCCCCGCAGTCGATGAGGCGCGTGCTGGCGCGGCCGCCCTGGCGGTCGGTGTAGAGCACCAGCGAGCCGTCGACCGCCACCGCACTCACCTTGCGCTCGGCCACGGCGCGCTCGAACTCGGACGCTTCCTTGGGGTGCGCGAGCCACGCTTCGGGTGTCTTCTCGAAGGCGAGCGCGGTCGGGTTCTTGCGCGCCTGAGCGTCTTTCGTCGCGTGGTCCTGCAGCACCGACAAGCCGATCAACAGCAGCACGACCAGCAGTACGGCGCCCGCCTTGACGAGCCTTCTTCGGGAATCGGTGTCGGTCTGGTTGCTGCTGGCGCTGTTCATCGTCGGTTCCGGCTGAGGGCGGCCGCACGATGCAGGAATTACAACGCGGCGGCGGCGCGGGGCTGCTTCGTGACGAAGCAATCCGCACCCCGCCAGCGTACGCACGCGCGCACATGGCAAAGCCTCGATGTGAGCGCCCTTGGGCACCGTAATCGAGGCTTCGCCGCAAAGCCGGCAAGGAATGCCGGGAGACGACCGGAAGATCAGGCGGACGGAATGCGCAGCACCTGCCCCGGATAGATCTTGTCCGGGTGCTTGAGCATCGGCTTGTTGGCCTCGAAGATCTTCATGTAGGCGTTGGCGTCGCCATAGGCTTCCTTGGCGATCTTCGACAGCGTGTCGCCGCTCTTCACGGTGTGCATCTTGGCCGGCGGTTCCGACTGCTGCGTGACGGTCATCTCGTCGCGCACCTGCTCCACGCCGCGCACGTTGCCGCTGCTCAGCACGATCTTCTCGCGGGTGGCCTGGTCGGGCGCTTCGCCGCGCAGCGTCACGGTGGAACTCGCGCCGTCGAAGCTCACCTGCAAGCCCTTGGCCGAGAGGTTCTGGTCGGCGATGTACTTCTCGATCGCCTTCGCCGCGGTGGCGTTCAGCGTCGCCACGTTCTCGGCGACCGTGGGACCGGTAGCGGCCGGCGACGCCGCCTGGGCCTCCTTGCCGCCGAAGAGCTTCTCGCCCGCTTCCTTCAGAAAACTCACGATGCTCATGGGGGTGTCCTTTCGTTTGGGAGACAAGCGGCCGGTGCGGCCGCACATCCGCTCGACGTTAGCCGCGCGGGCCCGCGCAGGGAGTCGGCGGATGGCTTGTCTACCTGTCGGCGCAGTCCCACAGCGCTGGAATGGCTTGACATGCTTCTATATTTCTACGACCATGGAAATATCAGGACGCTCACCAAGAAAGGACGATCATGCCGACGACTCCCCCCGCCTTCGCCCTGCGCCAAGCCGCGTTTGGCGACTGGAACGCCGTATCCACGCTGCTCGAGGCGAACAAGCTGCCGCTCGACGGCGCGCAGGCGCATCTCGCTGACTATGTCGTCGCCGTCGCCGGCGGCGAAATCGTCGCAACGGCTGGCCTCGAACACCACGGCAAGGTTGCGCTGCTGCGCTCGGTGGCCGTCGCGCCTGGCCTGCAACGCCGTGGCATCGGCCGAGCGCTGGTGACGCATCTGATCGACGAGGCGAAGCGCCGAGGCCTGCGCTCGCTGCACCTGCTGAGCGTGACCGCCCCCGAGTACTTCGCGACCTTCGGCTTCAAGCGCGGGCCGCGCGACAACGCACCATCGGCCTTGCAGGCGAGTGCCGAGTTCCAGGGCGCCTGCCCCGCCTGCGCAGCGTTCATGACCTTGCCGCTGATCGACGGCGCGGGGCGCGATGAGCCGTTGCCGGTGGCGGTGATCGGCGCCGGCCCGGTGGGCCTTGCCGCCGGGGCGCGCCTGCTCGAACGCGGCATCACACCGTTGATCCTCGAAGCGGGCGCGCAGGTCGGCACCCATCTTGAGGCCTACGCCCACGTGCGGCTGTTCTCGCCGTGGCGCTACAACATCGACTCGGCGATCGCGGCGCGCCTCGCGCCCAGCGGTTGGCAGCGCCCTGCCGACACCGAGTTGCCGCTCGCCGGCGAACTCGTGCAACGCGTGCTGCGGCCCTTCGCCGAGCTGCCCGAGGTAGCGCCGCACCTGCACCTCGACACCCGCGTGCTCTCGGTCAGCCGCGAGGGCTTCGACAAGGTGAAGACGGCGGGCCGGGAAGCGGCTGCGTTCGTCATCCGCGCGCAGTGCCGCGGCGAGGTGACGGAGTTCCGCGCGCGCGCCGTCATCGACGCGAGCGGAACTTGGGGCACGCCCAATCCGATCGGCGCCAACGGCTTGACGGCAATCGGCGAACCGGAGCTTCGCAATGCCGTCTTCTACGGCATACCCGACGTGCTCGGCGAACAGCGCAGCCGCTTCGCCGCGCGCCGAACGCTGGTGGTCGGCGCCGGCCACTCGGCGGCGAACGCCCTGCTCTCCCTCGCCGAGCTGGCCGCCGCGGAGCCCGGCACGCAACTCGTGTGGGCCGTGCGCAGCCCGAGCCTGCAGCGGGTGTTCGGCGGCGGCGAAGCCGATGCCCTGCCCGCGCGCGGCCGGCTCGGCACGCAGCTGAAGCTGTTGCGCGACCGCGGCGGGCTCGCGTTCGTGCCGGGCCTGCGCATCACTTCGCTGCGCCGCGAAGCTGGCAAGATCCGCGTCGACGGACACGACACGACGGGCCAGCCGGTGACACTCGAAGGCATCGACCAGATCATCTGCGCCACCGGGCAGCGGCCCGACCTCGCGCTCGCCGCCGAGCTGCGGGTCAAGCTCGACCCGTGGCTCGAGTCGACCGAAGCGCTCGGCCCGCTGATCGATCCGAACCTGCACAGCTGCGGCACCGTGCGCCCGCACGGCCATCGCGAGCTGTCGCATCCGGAGCCGGGCTTCTACACCGTGGGCGTCAAGAGCTACGGGCGCGCACCGACCTTCCTGATGGCCACCGGTTTCGAGCAGGTGCGTTCGGTGGTTGCGGCGATTGCCGGCGACCTCGCGGCCGCAGATCGGGTCGAACTCGACCTGCCGCAGACGGGGGTGTGCAGCGCGGCGCCGGCGGTGGTCTCCAGCGGGTCCGGCGGCGGATGCTGCGGTCCGGCAAAAGACGCCGCTGCCGCCACGCACGGGCTCGTCGCCGCGGCGGCCGCGAACGCGCCGAAGGCCCGGGCCGCCTGCTGTGGCTGAACGGCGGCTGCGCACCGTCGGCCTGCTGGGCACCACGCAGACGCTCGCCTGGGCGTCGTCGTACTACCTGCCGGCGATGCTTGCCGCACCGATGGCGCGCGAGCTCGGCGTGTCGGTGCCGATGGTGTTCGCCGCGTTCTCCGCCGCCCTCATCGTCTCGGCGGTGCTCGGCCCCTTCGCCGGCCGCGCCATCGACCGCTTCGGCGGCCGGCCGGTGCTGGCCGGCACCAACCTGATCTTCGCGCTGGGCCTCGCGGGCCTCGCGGTGGCCGATGGGCCCATGAGCCTCTTCGCGGCCTGGATCGTGCTCGGCGTCGGCATGGGCAGCGGTCTGTATGAGGCCGCCTTTGCCGCGCTCGTGCGGCTGTATGGCCGCAGCTCGCGCGACGCGATCACCGGCATCACCTTGCTCGCCGGCTTCGCGAGCACCGTCGGCTGGCCGCTCTCGACCCTGCTGGAAGCGAGTGTGGGCTGGCGCGGCGCCTGCCTGACGTGGGCTGCGCTGCACCTCGCGATCGGCCTGCCGCTGAATCTGCTGCTGCCGAAGGCGACGCCCCTCACCGAGCCGGCGCTCCAGGAAGAGGCTTCGGCCGGCCCTGCAGACTCGTCCGCCGCGCAGCAACGGCCGCCGGCGCGCCGTGTCGCGTTTCTGCTGGCCTTCGTGTTCGCTGCCACCTGGTTCATCAGCACGGCGATGGCGGCACACCTGCCGCAACTGCTGCAGGCGAGCGGCGCCAGCCTGACCGCCGCGGTGGCGGCTGGTGCGCTCGTAGGGCCGGCGCAGGTCGGTGCGCGCATGTTGGAGTACGGGCTGCTGCGGCGGCTGCACCCGCTGCTTTCGGCGCGCCTCGCGACGCTGATGCATCCGCTCGGCGCCGCAACGCTCGCGCTGGTCGGCGCGCCCGGCGCGGCGGCGTTCGCGGTCCTGCACGGCGCCGGCAACGGCATCCTGACCATCGCCAAGGGGACGCTGCCGCTGGTGTTGTTCGGCCCGCACGCCTATGGCGCGCGGCAGGGCTTGCTGATGGTGCCGGCCCGGGTGGCGCAGGCTTTCGCGCCCTGGCTGTTCGGCTTGTGCCTGGACCGTTGGGGCGCCGGTGCGCTGTGGCTCACCAGCGGCATCGGCCTTGCGGCAGCGGGTGCGCTGCTGTGGATGCCGCGGGTCGGGTCCACAACGGCGTCGAGCGCGCCGGCGCGGGCCTGAGCCGCCCTCCTCGCCTCAGGCGAAGTCCGCAAAGCGCCGTTGCCAATCCTCCAGCGGCACGCGGCCGGCGTTGCAGACATAGGCGATCGCGCGGTACCAGCCGGCGAGCATCAGCAGCTCGACGATCTGCGGCGGCGACCACACGACAGCGATTTCCGACCACAGCGCGTCGCTCAGCTGCGACGAGAGATGGAGTTCGTCGACCATGCGCACGAGCAGGCGATCGCGCGCCGGCAGCAGCGACAGATCGGCGTGCGCGTCGGCAATGCAGGCAATCTCCTGCGGCGAGAAGCGTGCCGCCTCCGCGAAGGCGGCCACGTGCACGCCCCACTCGTATTCCGCGCCGCAGCGTGCGCAGACGCGGTCGATCACCACCTCGCGGTCGCGCAGCGGCAGGCTCGCCTGCCTTCCCAGTAGATAGCCGCCCCAACCCGTCGCGCGCTCCGCGAGCATGGGGTTGAGCGCCAGCACGCGGAACAGCGCGAGCAGGCTGGGCGCTGCCGGCGGATTCATCTTGGTGAGCAATTCCTGCACGTGCGGGTCGAAAGGCGGCTCGAGCGGCCGCAGCCGCGGCGCGGCTGAAGGAGTCGTCGGCGGGGTGATGGGCATGGCGGCTGCGGGATGAGCTGTTAGGATGGTGCTACAAAAAAAGTAGCACGTTGATGATAGTGCTACTGTTTCCGTAGCACAAGCAGGAGTTCCGATTGAACGATCGTGTCCAGAAGAAGAGGTCCGGTGCCCCGTTGCCGGGCGCGGGCGTGCGCGGCTCGGCCACCGGACGGCCGATCATGGCGCTGCTCGACCTGCTCGGGCGCCGCTGGGCGCTGCGAATCCTGTGGGAGCTGCGTGAAGGCCACCCCGAGACCTTTCGCGCCCTGCAGGCGCGCATGGACGAGCTGTCGCCATCGATCCTCAACACGCGCATGAAGGAGCTGCGCGCCGCGCAGCTCGTCGAACTCTCGGCGGACGGCTATGCCCTCACGCCGCTGGGGACCCGGCTGCTCGGGCTGATGCTGCCGCTCGACCAATGGGCCAAAGGCTGGGCCAAGGCGCTGGAGCGAACGCCGCGGAGTTGAGGCCGTGCCGTTCGCATCGGCAGCGTTGTCATGCCGCGAGCGGCTCAACGGGCGGGACCGTTGATCCAGCGCAGCGAGAGCAGGCGGCCGATCTCGCGCAGCAGCCCGTCGTGCTCGATGGGCTTGGGCAGAAACGCGTTGGCCCCGGCCGCGAGGCTCGTTTTGCGATCGTCCGTCGATGCGCTGGCAGAGGTTGCGATGACGGGCACGTTCTGCAGCGAAGGCAGTTCGCGCATGCGGCGAATCGCGCTCAGGCCGTCGAGGACCGGCATCACGATGTCCATCAGCACGAGGTGTGGCGCACGCGATCGCGCCAGTTCGAGCGCCTGCAGCCCATCGCCCGCCTCTTCGACATCGAAGCCGAGGCCGCCCAGCAGCTCGGTGAGCACGGCGCGGTTCATCGCCACGTCGTCGACGATCAGCACGCGCCGACGCATGCCTTCGTAGCCGGCGATCCGCTGCGGCGCCCTGGCTTGCGGCGCGGTCTCGGGAGCGATCGGCAGGCTGAGCTCGAACCAGAATCGGCTGCCCTGCCCCGGCACGCTGTGCATTTCGATGTCACTGCCCATGAGGCGCACGAGCTGGGTGCTGATCGACAAGCCGAGCCCGGTGCCGCTCGCACGCCGCGCGATTTCACCGACCTGCTCGAATGGCTCGAACACACGCGCCAGGTCTTGATCTGCACTCCCCACGCCGGTATCGACCACCTCGAAGCGCAGCCTCGCGCGCCCGGCATCGCGCGAGCGCACCTGCACCACGAGCCGCACCTCGCCGCGATCAGTGAACTTGACCGCATTGCCCAGCAGGTTGAGCAGCACCTGGCGCAGGCGCGTCTCGTCGCCCTCCACGGCGAGCGGCAGGTCGGGCGCGGGCTCGTAGACGAAGCCGAGCTGCTTCTCCTGCGCTTTCAGGCGAATCAAGTCGGCCAGCGCGGCGAGCATCGCCGGCAGATCGAATCGCGCCGGGTGCAGCTCGAGGCGGCCGGCCTCGATGCGCGACAAGTCGAGTACGTCGTTGATGAGCGTCAGCAGGTGTTCGCCGCTCGCCTGGATGATGCCGAGCCCCTTGTCCTGCTTTTCCGAGAGGCCACGGTCGAGCTTGAGAAGCTGGGCGAAGCCGATCACCGCGTTCAGCGGCGTGCGCAGTTCGTGGCTCATGCTGGCGAGGAAAGCGCTCTTGGCGCGGTTGGCGATCTCGGCGCGTTCCTTGGCCGCCTGCAGCTCCAGCGTTCTCGTGTGCACCAGCGCTTCCAGCTGCTCGTGGTGGCGATGCAGCTCCTCGCGGCGCCGGCTGCGCTCGATGGCGATTCCCGCCATGTGCGTGGCCACGCCCACGAGCCGCATGTCCTCGGGGCCAGGACGGCGCACTTCGCGGTGGTACATCGCGAAGGTACCGAGCACCTGATCGCCTTCCAGCATGATCGGCGTCGACCAGCAAGCGCGAAAGCCATGCGGCGCGATCAGGTGCCTGAACGGCAGCCACCGGTCGTCGCTCAGGATGTCGGGCACGACGACGGGGCCGCGCGTGCTCATCGCGCTCCCGCACGAACCGACGTGCGGACCGATGGCCACGCCGTCGTGTGCCTGCATGTATTCGGGCGGCATGCTGGGCCCCACGGCGGCGCGCATGTGGACTCCATCGTCCTGGAGCAACACCACGGTGCAATACAGCCCCGGCGACTGCGATTCGATCAGCAGCGCGAGCCGGGCAAGTGTCCGTTCGAGCGGCGCATCGCGAGCGATCATCTCGAGCAGCTCGTTCAATCCGCTGCGCAGCTGGTCGGCGAGCTGCCGCGCGGCGACGTCGACGAGAGTCACCCGCAGCAGCCGCCGGCCGTCGAGCGCAATTGGCGCCAGGCGCAGCTCGGCCGGAAACTCGCGGCCCGCCGCATCGCGGCAACGCGACTCGACCGTTTCGCGTTCGCCGGCTGCCGCCGTCGCCAGCAAGGCCGGCGCTGCGTCGATGGTCGGCCGACCCGCCCGCGCGTCCGGGCTGCCGAGTTGCGCGCTGCTCTGGCCGATCAGCGTCTCGCGCGAGCAGCCGAACAAGGCGGCGGCGCGGGCATTGGCGTCGATCAGGCGATCGCGGTCGACATCGAACACGAGGACGGCATCGGGCGCGTGCTCGAACAGGGCGCGGTAGGCGTCCGGTGGCAGCG
>CAJPFZ010000430.1 GCA_905339355.1 Burkholderiaceae bacterium | reverse complement strand
CGCCTCGAGGGCTTCCTGCTCGCCGGAGACACCAGCGCCGAAAGCTGGATCAAGACCCTGCTGCAAGACGAGCTGCCGGCCCAGGCTTACGGCCGTTCGCTGCTGTCGCCGGGCGCCAAGCCGCCGGCGGCGCTCGCGGCTCGCGGCAGGCAGGTCTGCAGCTGCTTCGACGTGGGCGAGGCCGAGATCGCCCAGACCCTGGCGCAGTCCAGCGGTTCTCCCGATTCGCGCCTCGCGCACCTGCAGCAGCGCCTGCAGTGCGGCACCAACTGCGGCTCCTGCGTGCCCGAACTCAAGCGAATGGTCCGCCTGCGCATGCAGGCCGCCTGAGTGCCCGTGCAGGTGTTTGCGTTGCTTCGTCAGCGGCCTGAAACTTGCCTCTGCGTTGGCAAGGAGACGACATGAGCATTGCGCCCTATATCAAGGAGATCGGCCGCGGCAAGGAGGGTGCGCGGTCGCTGACGCAGGAGCAGGCCTACGACCTGATGAGCCAGGTTCTGGACGGCCGGGTCACCGACCTCGAGATCGGGGCGTTTGCGATCGCGATGCGCATCAAGGGCGAAACCACCCAAGAGCTGGCGGGATTCCTGGAGGCGGTGCAAGAGCGCTGCACGCCGCTGCGCCCCGCGCAGCCGATCGTCGTGCTGCCCTCGTACAACGGCGCGCGCAAGCTACCCAACCTGACCGCCCTGCTCGCGCTGCTGCTCGCGCAGGAAGGCGTGCCGGTGCTGGTGCACGGACCGCTGCACGACCCCGGCCGCGTCACCACCGCCGAGATCTTCCACGACCTGGGCCTGCCGATCGCGAACGACGGCAGCGACGTTCCTCACGCCTGGGCGCGGCACGAGCCGGTGTTCATCGCCACCGAGGTGCTGTGCCCTCCGCTTGCGCGGCTGCTCGATGCACGCTGGGTCATCGGCCTGCGCAACCCCGGCCACACCGTCGCCAAGCTGCTCGATCCGACCCGCGGCGCCGCCGCGCTGCGCGTGTGCAACTACACCCATCCCGAATACGGCGTGGCGCTCGCGGCCTTCCTGCAGCACGTCGGCGCGAGTGCGATGCTGCTGCGCGGCACCGAGGGCGAGCCGGTCGCCGATCCGCGGCGCCTGCCCAAGCTCGACGTGTTCATGCGCGGCGTGCCGCGTCCGGACCTGTCGTTGACGGCGCAGGACGGCGTGCTGACCGAGTTGCCGGTGCTGCCGCGCGCCTTCGATGCGTCGACGACCGCGCTGTACATCCAGTCGGTGGTCAGCGGCGAGAAGCCCGCGCCGCAGCCGTTGGTGCTGCAGGCGCAATGCCTGCGCCGAGCGCTCGAGCACTGGAGCGAAACCAGCGTGACGGAGATGACGGCATGACGGTCCCATCGACCCACAAGGTGCAGCTCGTCGGCGCGGGACCGGGCGACCCCGAGTTGCTCACCGTGAAGGCGATCCGCGCGATCCGCTCGGCCACCGTGCTGCTGGTCGACGACCTCGTCGG
>CAJPFZ010000429.1 GCA_905339355.1 Burkholderiaceae bacterium | reverse complement strand
CCTGCGCTACGGCCGCCGCAACCGGCTGGTGCGCCTTCAGGTGCGCATGAAGGACAAGCGCGTCATCGCCCTGCCCAAGACCGATGCGCGCAACAGCGCCGACGCGGTGGAGGCGGTGGCCAATCACCTGCGCATGCGGCTTCAGCAGTTCCGCGACAGCGACCGAGCGCGCCAGGCCGCGCACCGGCCCGGCCCGGCGGCGGGCAGCCAGTCCGCGGCGGCGGGCGAGCAGGAAGAAGACCTGCGCCGCGCGCTCGCGCGGCTGCGCCAGGCGGCCGCCAAGGGCGCCGCGCGCTGACAGCGAAGTTCTGCACAACGGGCGCACGTCGTGCGCGGGATTCCCGGGGTCCGGGGCAGCGGCGCCGGTGGGAGAATTCCTCGATGAACGCGCTGCTCAAAGACCTTGCCGTCCCCGCCGACTCGATTCACAGGGAGCGTCGCGCCCGCATCGCCGCCGCGATGGCGAGCCAAGGCGGCGGCATCGCGGTGCTGCCGACGGCGCCCGAGCGCCAGCGCAACAGCGACAACGACTTCCCTTACCGTTACGACAGCCATTTCCATCACCTCACCGGGTTTGCCGAGCCGCAATCCTGGCTGGTGCTGACGAGCGAAGGCCACAGCACGCTGTTCTGCCGCGCCAAGGATCCGGAGCGCGAGATCTGGGACGGCTTTCGCCTCGGGCCGCAAGCCGCGCCTGCCGTGCTTGGCGTCGACCAGGCATTCCCCGTCGAAGAACTCGACAGCCGCCTGCCGCAGCTGCTGGCCGATCGCCAGTCGCTGTGGTTTCCGTTCGGCGTGCATGCCGACCTGCTGCTGCGCGTCGAGGGGTGGCTTGCGGCACTACGCCGCCGCTCGCGCGAGGGCCTGCAGGTGCCTTCTTCGCAGCGCGACCTCAATCCGCTGCTCGACGAGATGCGGCTCATCAAGGACGAGGGCGAACTCGCGACGATGCGCCGTGCGGCGCAGATCTCGGCCGGCGCGCACGCCCGCGCGATGCGCTTCTGCGCGGCGCGGTTTCGCGCCGGCGCGGCGAGCGTGCTCGAGTACGAGATCGAAGCCGAGCTGCTGCACGAGTTCCGCCGCCACGGCGCGCAGAGCCCCGCCTACCAAAGCATCGTGGCCGCCGGGGCCAACGCCTGCGTGCTGCATTACGCCGCCGGCGACGCGCCGCTGCGCGCCGGCGAGCTGTGCCTGATCGACGCCGGCTGCGAGTTCGACGGCTACGCGAGCGACGTGACCCGCACCTTCCCGGCGGACGGCCGCTTCACCTCCGCGCAGCGCGAGCTGTACGAGATCGTGCTGGCCGCGCAGAAGGCGGCGGTGGCGGCCACCCGGCCCGGTGCGCGCCAGCGCGATGCGCACCACGCGGCGGTGCGGGTGCTCGCGCAGGGCATGCTCGACTGCGGGTTGCTCGACCGGCAGAAGGCCGGCGACCTCGACGTGGTGATCGAGAAGGCGGCGTACCGGCAGTTCTACATGCACGGAACCGGGCACTGGATCGGACGCGACGTGCACGACGTCGGCGAGTACCTGTCGCTCGACGAAGCAGCGGTCGAAGACGCCGACGGGCTCGGCGGCAAGGTGGTCAAGAAGCCCTCGCGCATCCTGCAGCCGGGCATGGCCGTGACGCTCGAGCCGGGCCTTTACGTGCGGCCGGCCGAGGGCGTGCCGGAGCGCTTCTGGAACATCGGCATCCGCATCGAGGACGACGCGATCGTCACGCCGGGCGGCTGCGAGCTGATCTCGCGCGGCGTGCCGGTGGAGCCGGACGAGATCGAGGCGCTGATGCGCGGCTGAGCGGCACGGAGGCGTCGGCGTCCTGCAGCGCCAGCAGGCGCTCGCACACACGGGTCATCGCCGACTCGATGAAGGCCAGCTCCTCGCTCGACGCCGAGTGCACCATCGCGGCGAGGATCTTCGACTGCACCGCCAACGTGCGGCGCGCGAGTGCCGCGCCGCTGCGGGTGAGGAAGAGCCGGCGCGCGCGCGCGTCGGCCGGATCGGCTTCGCGCCGCACCAGGCCGCGCTCTTCGAGCGCGCCGAGCAGCGCGCTGATGTGACTCTTGGCGTTGAAGCAGCGGGCGGCCAGCACCTGCTGGCTGATGCCGGGGTCGCGCACGAGGTTGGCCAGGATCTCGTGCTCCGCGGTTCGCACGCCCAGGGCGGCCAGCCGGGCGCTCATCGCGGCGTCGCACAGGTGGTAGGCGCGCACCACTGACAACCAGGACTTGACCGCCAGGCGGTCGGCGGGAGAAAGCTCGGAGGCCATCGGGGTTTCCATGATGGTTCGGAAATGAACTACACTGTTCGCTACCGAACCAATTGTAGCCGCTGCCGCCGGCTGCCGGCGACGCCTCATGATCACCGTCCACCACCTCAACCACTCGCGCTCGCAGCGTGTGCTGTGGCTGCTCGAAGAGCTCGGCGTGCCCTACGAGATCAAGCGCTACGAACGCGAGAAGAGCGGCCTGGCGCCGAAGTCGCTGCAGGCCGTTCACCCGCTGGGCAAGTCGCCGGTGATCACCGAGGGCAAGATCACGCTCGCCGAGTCGGGCGCCATCATCGAGTACCTGCTCGAGCGCCATGGCGGCACCAAGCTCGCGCCGCCGCGCGACACGCCCGAGCGGCTGCGCTACATGTATTGGATGCACTTCGCCGAGGGCTCGGCGATGCCGCCGCTGGTGATGAAGCTCCTGTTCGACCGCATCGAGACGAGCCCGATGCCCTTCTTCGCCAAGCCGATCGCCCGCGGAATCGCCGGCAAGGTCAAGGCCATGTACATCGGCCCCACCATCCAGCGCAACCTCGACTTCATGGAGGCCTCGCTGGAGGACGGCCCCTGGTTCGCCGGCCGTGCGTTCAGCGCCGCCGACATCCAGATGAGCTTCCCGGTGGAAGCCGCTGCCGGGCGCGCCGGTCTCGATGCCCGCCGACCGCGGCTGATGGATTTCCTCGATCGCATCCACGCCCGGCCGGCCTATCAGCGCGCGCTCGAACGCGGCGGTCCCTTCGAGCTGATGAGCTGAAACGCGAGGCGCACCACATGAACCTCTACCTTCGCCTGCTTTGGACCTTGCTGCGCTGCTGGCGCATGCCGCGGATCGGCCCGGCCGACACCCTGGTGCGCCAGTGGCGCGTGCTGCCCAACGACCTCGACATCAACGGCCACATGAACAACGGCCGCTACCTGACGGTGGTCGACCTGATGCTGATCGAGTACTTCGTGCGTTCGGGCTTCGCGCGCGTGATGCTGCGCGAGGGCTGGAAGCCGATGAGCGGCGGCTCGATCATCAGCTACCGCCGCGGCCTGCGCCCGCTGCAGACCTACGAGCTGCGCTTTCGCCTCGCCGCCTGCGACGAGCACTGGAACTACATGCGCTTCGAGTTCGCGAGCGAAGGCAAGGTCTGCGCGGCGGGCGTCATGAAGGGCGCCGCGGTCGGGCGCGGCGGCTTCGTGCCGAACGCCGTGTCTTACGGCAAGCTCGGCATGCCGCTGCCCGAAGCGCCGCTGCCGTCGCCGGTGACGCACTGGCTGGCGGCGGAGCGCGACGTGATGGCGGGGGCCTGGTAGCCCGGGACTCGTCAGCCGCTCGCCGCGCGCACGCCGTGATAGGCGGCTTCCTCGAAGATCGAGTACGCCGAGAGATCGCTGTGCGCGAAGACGACGCGGCCGCGCTGCGCGGCGAGTGAGCGCAGCGCTTCGCTGCGGCGTGCGCCCGGCACGGGGATGCTCATCGCGTGGCCGTATCGCATCAGGTCGACGCGTGCGACCTTGTCGCGCAGGTCGGGGTGCGCGATCGACAGCTCCTGCACGACCCGTTCGGCCCAGGCTGCCCACGGCTGGTTCATCAAGGCGTCGCGGTGCGCCGGCTGCGCGCCCCACGACCAGTACGAACTGAGCACCGTCGGACCCGGATGCGGGCGGGTGCTCTGGTGCATCGCATCGACGTAGCCGAGGCTCGCTCCGCCAAAGATCACGTTGTCCCATGAGGGCGGTGCGCCGGCGCGGTCGTCGAGCGCCTGCTTGAGCTGCAGGTTGGCGACGAGCCACGAGGCATAGCGCATCTGCGCGGCCGCAGCGCCGAGCGCGGACGGGGGCGATTCGAGCAGGCGTGCCGCGACGAAGAGCGGTGTGGCGAGCACCACGCGCGGCGCGGTCCAGCGTTCGAGCCGCTGCGCGGCGACGTTCCAGAAATCGACATCGACGCCGTGCCGGCCCTCGGCCACACGCAGCGCGACGGCGCCGGTGCGCACACGCTCGCCCAGCGGCGCGGCGATGCGTCGGCTCAGCCACGCGTTGCCCTCGGGCCAGGTCAGCACCGCCGCCTCGCGATCCCCGGCGCCGCTGCCCGGCGCATCGAAACCGTGCCGGCTCGCGAAGTAGTGCAGCCCCGCCCACGCCGACACCTCCGCCGGGCCGGCGCCGTAGTCGTCGCGGCAGCAGTAGTCGAGGTACCAGCGCAGCGCGGGCGCATCGAAGCCGC
>CAJPFZ010000428.1 GCA_905339355.1 Burkholderiaceae bacterium | reverse complement strand
TTCGGTTCGTTTCATGCGATGTCGAAGGCCTTCTTCAATGCCGCCGCAGCAGCTTCCTGGGCTTCACCGGCCTCGGGCAGCGCGCGCCCGAGCTTGATGAAGTCATGGGTGACGCCGCGCACCAGTTCGAGCTCGACGGGAACACCCGCCGCACGCAACTTGTCGGCATAGGCGATGCCCTCGTCGACCAGCGGATCGCACTCGGCGAGGATGACGCAGGCCGGCGCCACGCCGTCCACGTCGTCGGCCATCAGCGGCGCGAAGCGCCAGTCTTCCCGAAAGGCACGCGGAATGTAGTGGTCGAAGAACCAGGCGATGCCCTGGGCCTCGAGCAGCAGGCCGCTCGCGAAACGCCGGTGCGAGTCGGTGTCGGCATGCGAGGTGGTTCCGGGGGTGATGAGCAACTGGGCGCGCAGCAGAAGATCGATCTCGCGCGCGTGGATGGCGGCCACCGCCGCGAGCGTGCCGCCCGCGCTGTCGCCGCCGACTGCCAGGCGCGAGGCGTCAAGGCCAAGAGACGCGGCGTTACCGGCGAGCCAGCGCATGCCGGCCCAGCTGTCTTCGACGGCGACCGGGAAGCGGTGTTCGGGCGCCAGCCGGTAGTCCAGCGCCACCACCGCCGCGCCGCTGCGCAAGGCAAGCTGCCTGCACAGGCTGTCGTGCGTTTCCAGGTTGCCGATGACGAAGCCGCCGCCGTGCAGGTACAGCAGGACCGGCAAGCGCTCGCGCGAGGCGGCGTACAGGCGCGCGGGCAGCGGGGTGCCGTCGGCGGCCGGGATGGCGAAGTCTTCGACCCGCGCGAGCGGTGCCCGCGGCAGCTCGAGGATCTCGGACGCCGCGACGTAGGCCGCGCGCGCGTCGGGCACGCTCAGCGTGTGGAACGGCGGTCGATCGGCACGCTTGATGCGATCGAGCACGTCGGCCATTCGGGGGGTGAGTCGCGGGTGGGTCAAGGCGGCGGTGCGTGTCGCGCGGGGGATGGTGAAACGAGGCGAGCTCGGAGGATACTCGGGGCCCCGCAACGTTGCCGAACGCCATGGCTTTCATCTACTACATCACCCAGGTACATCTGGACTTCGGCGCGGTGCAGCTGCTGCCGCAGGAGTGCGAACGCACCGGCATGAAGCGCCCGCTGGTCGTCACCGATGCCGGCGTGCGCGCCGCGGGCGTGCTCGACCGGGCGCTGGCCGCACTCGGCGCGGTGCCTTACGCGGTGTACGACGAGACGCCTTCCAACCCCAACGAGGGCGCCGTGCGCGCCGCTGCCCAGCTCTACAAGAGCTATGGCTGCGACGGGCTGATCGCGGTGGGCGGCGGCTCGAGCATCGACCTCGCCAAGGGGGTGGCCATCGCCGCCACGCACGACGGCCCCTTGAAGACCTACGCCACCATCGAAGGCGGCAGCCCGAAGATCAGCGAGCGTGTCGCGCCGGTGATCGCCGTACCGACGACGGCGGGCACCGGCAGCGAAGTGGCGCGCGGCGCGATCGTCATCGTCGACGACGGCCGCAAGCTCGGTTTCCACAGCTGGCACCTGGTGCCCAAGTCGGCGATCTGCGACCCCGAGCTGACGCTCGGCCTGCCGCCGCTGCTGACGGCGGCCACCGGCATGGACGCCATTGCGCACTGCATGGAAACCTTCATGGCGAGCACGGTGAACCCGCCCGCCGACGGCATCGCGCTCGATGGGCTGGAGCGCGGCTGGGGCCACATCGAACGCGCCACACGCCATGGCGATGACCGCGAGGCGCGCTGGAACATGATGAGCGCGAGCATGCAAGGCGCGATGGCATTCCAGAAAGGCCTCGGCTGCGTGCATTCGCTCAGCCACAGCCTGGGCGGCGCCAACCCGAGGCTGCACCACGGCACATTGAACGCGCTGTTCCTGCCCGCGGTCGTGCGTTTCAACGCGAGCGCCGAGTCGATGGTCAAGGAGCGCCGGCTCGCGCGCATGGCGCATGCGATGGGTCTGGGCGCCTGCGACGCCCAGGGTTCGCAGGTTGCAGACGCGATCCGCACGATGAACGCGCGGCTCGGCTTGCCGGCGGGCCTGGCGGCCGTCGGCGTGACCCCGGACATGTTCGAGCGGATCATCGACGGCGCGATGGCCGACCATTGCCACAAGACCAATCCGCGCATCGCCACGCGCGACGACTACCGCGAGATGCTCGAAACGTCGATGTGAGAGGAGCGACGCCGCCATGCCCGCAACCATGACGCCCGCCCCCCGCCCTCGCAACACCGCCTTCGTGCCGCTTGATGCGGGTTGGCGCCAGTGGATCGCCGAGAACCGCCTGCGCGACTGCACGCCCGAGTCGATGCTCGCGACGATGACGGGCGCCGGTCTCGACCCGCACGAATCCCGGGCCGCCATTGCCGCGATGGAAGATGATCCGGCCTTTCGTGCCGCGCGGCGCATGCAGCAGGTGCAGCGCAAGCTGGAGTCGATCGCGGGCAACCTGCAGCGCCTGTGGCAATCGGCGCCGGACTACGGCACGGTAGAGAAGCGCGCCACGCCGTCGCGCGACGAGTTCGTCGAGCGCTACGTGCGCGGCTGCCGGCCGGTCGTGCTGACGGACGTCGCCGAGGACTGGCCGGCGATGAAGCGCTGGTCGCCGCAGGATCTGCAGCAGCGCTTCGGGCACCTGATGGTCGAGATCCAGGATGGCCGCAATGCCGACCCGAGGTTCGAGGAGAACAAGCTGGAGCACCGGCGCACGGTGCGGCTGAGCGATTTCGTCGATCGCGTGATCGCCGGCGGGCCCACCAACGACTACTACATGACGGCCAACAACGAGGTGCTGCGCCGCCCGGAGTTCCAGCCGCTGCTGGCCGACATCGGCCGCCTCCCACCGGCCTGCGACCCGGCGGCGCTGGCAGAACGATCCTCGTTCTGGTTCGGCCCGGCCGGCACGCTGACACCGCTGCACCACGACACGATCATGCTGTTCCACACGCAGGTCGTGGGCCGCAAACGCTGGCGCTTCATCTCGCCGCTGGAGACGCCGCGGCTGTACAACTACAACAACGTCTTCAGCCCGATCGACCTCGACCGGCCCGATCTCATCCGCTATCCCGCGTTTGCCGGCGTGAAGGTGCTCGACGTGATCGTGGAGCCGGGCGAAACGGTGTTCCTGCCGCTCGCCTGGTGGCACCAAGTGAGTTCGCTGGAACTGAGCATGAGTTTCTCCTTCACCAACCTCGACGTCCCGAACCAGTTCGAGTACCGGAACGCCGACATTCGCGATTGGTAGCCGACCCGAGCCCTTGAGAAGTCGGCAACGAAAAGGCCCGGAGACTCTCGCCTCCGGGCCGCTTCTCATCCCGCTCTCAGCCAGCTCAGCCGTGCTTCGCGTCGAAGAACTGCTCGTCTTCCGTCGAGCCCTTCAGCGCCGCGGTCGATGCCTCGCGCTCGATCGTGGTCGTCACGGCGTCGAAGTATCCGGTGCCCACCTCGCGCTGGTGCTTGACCGCGGTGAAGCCCTTCTCCGCAGCGGCGAATTCCTTCTCCTGCAGTTCGACGAAGGCGCTCATGTTGTTGCGCGCGTAGCCATACGCCAGATCGAACATGCCGTAGTTCAGCGCGTGGAAGCCCGCCAACGTGATGAACTGGAACTTGTAGCCCATGGCGCCCAGTTCGCGCTGGAACTTGGCGATCGTCGCGTCGTCGAGGTTCTTCTTCCAGTTGAACGACGGCGAGCAGTTGTAGGCCAGCAGCTTGCCCGGAAACTTCTTGTGGATCGCATCGGCAAAGGCCTTGGCGAACGCGAGGTCGGGCTTGCCCGTCTCGCACCAGATCATGTCGGCCACTTCCGCGTAGGCGAGGCCGCGGCTGATCGCCTGCTCCAGGCCATTGCGGGTGCGGAAGAAGCCTTCGACGGTGCGCTCGCCGGTGCAGAAGGGCTTGTCGTTGTCGTCGATGTCGCTCGTGACGAGGTCGCCGGCTTCGGCATCGGTCCGCGCGAGCAGCACGGTCGGCACACCGCTCACGTCGGCGGCAAGGCGCGCTGCGTTGAGCTTGGCGACGGCCTCGCGGGTCGGCACGAGCACCTTGCCGCCCATGTGGCCGCACTTCTTGGCAGCGGCCAGTTGGTCTTCGAAGTGAACGCCGGCGGCGCCCGCTTCGATCATCGACTTCATCAGCTCGAAGGCGTTGAGCACGCCGCCGAACCCGGCTTCGGCATCAGCCACGATCGGCGCGAAATAGTCGATGTCGTTCTTGCCTTCGGACCACTGGATCTCGTCAGCGCGCTTGAAGGTGTTGTTGATCTTCTTGACGACCTTGGGCACCGAGTCCACCGAGTACAGCGACTGGTCTGGGTACATCTCGCCGTTGCTGTTGGCGTCGCCGGCGACTTGCCAGCCCGACAGGTAGATCGCCTTCAGGCCGGCCTTGACCTGCTGCATCGCCTGGTTGCCCGTCAGAGCGCCCAGCGCATTGATGAAGGGTTCGGTGTTGACGAGGTTCCACAGCTTCTCGGCGCCGCGCTTGGCGAGCGTGTGCTCGATTTGCAGCGAGCCGCGCAGGCGCACGACGTCGGCGGCGGTGTAGCTGCGCTTGATGCCCTTCCAACGGGGGTTCTCGGCCCAGTCCTTTTCAAGGGCGGCGATTTGCTGTTCGCGGGTCAGGTTCGTCATGTGGGATCTCCAGAAGGTGAGGAAGCGAAGAAAAAGACCTGAATCTCTGGACCCAAGAATACAAAGACATCCGCCACTTGTGAACACTTATGTCTTATAGAAGACACGAAATCTTTCCTAGGAAATTCAATAACTTACGGCCTGCATTGCATGATGCGAAATTGCATTCACCGTAATGGAAAACGTTGCGGCGCCGCAGCAATCGCGGATCCCATCATGTGAAACGCGCTTTTCTGCTGATGAAATGCCGCGCTGGCCCTCATCGAGCCGCTTGATCCGCAAGTACAAGCCATCGCGCATAGATGCGCGCAGCGAGGCGCTGCTGCGCTTCGAGGTGCTCGGCGAGCCCGGCGCGCATCCGGGCCGCGCTGTGCACCGTCGGCACGATGGTGGCAGCCAGAAACCGCTCGTCATGCGTCGACGTCCAGGCCTGGAGCTTGTCGTCGTCAAGTTCGACATGGAACTGCATCGCCAGGTGCGGCCCGATGGCAAAGGCCTGGCACGGGCAGGCATCGCTGCTTGCAAGCGGCTCAGCCCCTTCGGGCAGGTCGAACGCATCGTAGTGCCACTGGAAGACGACGAGTTCCTGTTGCCCACCGAACCACGACTGCGCCGCCTCACCCGGCCGCAGCCGCACGCGATGCCACCCGATCTCGGGCAGCGGCGAACTCGCGACCTTCGCACCCAGCGCGCGGGCCATCAATTGCCCGCCGAGGCAATGGCCGATGACCGGCCGCTGCAGGTCCATCGCCTGGAGGATCAGCCGCTCCGCCTGCCGCAACGAGGGCAGCGGGTCGTTCGCGCTCATCTCGCCACCCAGCACGGCGAGCGCGGCGTAGTCCTGCATGCTGTCGGGAAAACTCTGTCCGGCCTGCGAATTGAAGAGTTCGAAAGACCGGCCCTCGCGCCGCAGCCAGGTGTCGAGATAGCCAGGGCCGTCGGCGTCCAGGTGCTGCAGGATCAGGACGGGCTTCATCCGCCGCAGTGTGCAGCAGGCGCGCGCAGCGCACATGCGGCACCCTGCCCTGTGCGCGGTATTGGCTTCGCGCAAGCAATTTCATCGGCCGGCAACTAGACTCGTCCACGTCCCTCGACCGGAGAGAACAAGCCATGTCCACACCCGCCGACCTCGATGCCTACTGGATGCCGTTCACGGCCAACCGTCAATTCAAGAAGGCGCCCCGCATGCTCGCCAAGGCGCAAGGCATGCACTTCTGGACACCCGAGGGGCGCCAGGTGCTCGACGCCATCGCGGGCCTGTGGTGCGTCAACGCCGGCCACGCGCGGCCGAAGATCGTCCAGGCGATCCAGGAACAGGCGGCTGAAATGGACTTCGCCCCGCCGTTCAACATGGGTCACCCCAAGGCTTTCGAGCTTGCCGATCGGGTGGTCAAGATCGCGCCGCCCGGCATGAACAAGGTGTTCTTCACCAACTCCGGCTCCGAGTCGGTGGAGACCGCGCTGAAGATGGCGATCGCCTACCAC
>CAJPFZ010000427.1 GCA_905339355.1 Burkholderiaceae bacterium | reverse complement strand
CGGCCCAGGCCGACATCACCATCGGCGTGAGCCTGCCGCTGACCGGCCCCGCGTCGGGCCTCGGCATCCCGATGAAGAACTACTTCGCGCTGTGGCCGCAGAGCGTCGCCGGCGAGAAGCTCAACCTGATCATCCTCGACGACGCCACCGATCCCACCAACGGCGCGCGCAACGCCAAGCGCTTCGTGACCGAAGACAAGGTCGACATCATCATGGGTTCGGCCGCGACGCCGGTGGCCATCGCCATGGCCGACACCGCCGCCGAAGCGGGCACCGTGCAGCTGATGTTCTCGCCGGCGCAGCTGCCGCCCGGCAAGGACAAATGGAGCTTCCGCCTGCCGCAGTCGAATTCGGTGATGGCGCACGCGATGGTCGAGCACATGAAGAAGCAGGGCGTGAAGACGGTCGGCTTCCTCGGCTACACCGATGCCTATGGCGAAGGCTGGCTGCGCGACTTCACCGCCGTCGCGGGCAAGGACGGGATCAAGGTGGTCGCCGCCGAACGTTTCGCGCGGGCCGACACCAGTGTCACGGCGCAGGCGCTGAAGCTGGTCAGCGCCAGCCCGGACGCGATGCTCGTCGTTGCCTCGGGCAGCGGCGCGGCCATGCCGCAGAAGGCGATCGTCGAGCGCGGCTACAAGGGCAAGATCTACCAGACGCATGCAGCGGCCACGCGCGACCTGATGCGCATCGGCGGCAAGGATGTCGAAGGCACCTTCGTCGTCTCGGGGCCTGCGGTGATCGCCGAACAGCTGCCCGACAGCCATCCGTCGAAGAAGCTCGCGATCGACTTCGTGCAGAAGTACGAGAAGGCGTATGGCGTGGGCTCGCGCAACCAGTTCGCCGGCCACGCCTACGACACGCTGATCGTGCTGGAGAAGGTGGTGCCGGTCGCGCTGAAGCAGGCCAAGCCGGGCACCAAGGAGTTCCGCGCCGCGCTGCGCGACGCCATCGAGAACATGGGCCGCACGGTGTTCTCGCATGGCGTGATGAACTGGACCCCCGACGACCACTGGGGTTTCACGAACGAGACCGGCGTCATGCTGAAGGTGGTGAACCAGGACTGGAAGGTGGAATAAGGCTAAGCGCGCCTCTCGTCCTGAGGTATCGAAGCCCGAACCCGCTCATCCCGCTCACCCCCGTCCCCGTTCGCCACCGCCACGTCACCGCATCCATGGACTTCTCCATCGCCAGCATCCTGACGCTGGACGGCGCCACCAACGGCGCCATCTACGCCCTGCTGGCGCTGGCCCTGGTGCTGGTGTTCGCCGTCACGCGGGTGATCTTCATCCCGCAAGGCGAGTTCGTCGCCTATGGCGCGCTGACACTCGCCATGCTGCAGCTGGGACAGGTGCCGGGCACCGTCTGGCTGCTGCTGGCGCTGGCGGTGCTCGCCGCCGTGCGCGTGGCCTTCGTCGAGCTGCGCGACGGCCGCGGCACCACGCGCGCCGCCCTCGCTGCGACCAAGCTGCTGGCGTGGCCACTCACGGTAACGCTGCTCGCCTGGTGGGCCGCGCCCCGCCAGTGGCCGCTTGCCGCGCAGAGCCTGCTGACCTTGGCCATCGTCACGCCGCTCGGCCCGCTGGTGTACCGGCTCGCCTATGAAAAGCTCGCCGACGCGTCGGTGCTGGTGCTGCTGATCGTCTCGGTCGGCGTGCATTTCGCGCTGACCGGGCTCGGCCTCGTGTTCTTCGGCGCAGAAGGTTTTCGCAACCCGAGCTTCTGGGACGAGCGATTCGCCAGCGGCGCGCTGACGCTGTCGGGCCAGGCGTTGATCATCTTCGCCGCCTGCGCCTTGTTGATGTTCGCGCTGTACCTCTTCTTCGAGCGCACGCTGCGGGGCAAGGCCTTGCGCGCGACCGCGGTCAACCGGCTCGGGGCCCGCCTCATGGGCATCTCGACATCCGGCGCCGGCACGCTGAGCTTCGGGCTCGCCGCGTTCATCGGCACCTTGTCGGGCCTCCTGATCGGACCGACGACGACGATGTTCTACGACTCCGGCTTCCTGATCGGCCTCAAGGGCTTCGTCGCCGCGATCTTCGGCGGCCTCGCGAGCTATCCGGCCGCGGTGATCGGCGCGCTCTTCGTCGGCCTGCTCGAGAGCTTCGGCGCCTTCTGGGCCAGCGCGTTCAAGGAGGTGATCGTCTTCACGCTGATCCTGCCGGTGCTGCTGTGGCGCTCGTTCCTGCACGGCCACGACGAGGAGGAATGAG
>CAJPFZ010000426.1 GCA_905339355.1 Burkholderiaceae bacterium | reverse complement strand
CAGCGTGGTGGTCACGATGGGCAGCATGTGCGGCACGGCGCGCGAGGCGGTGGACGCACTGCGCGAGGCGGGCCACGCGGTCGGCCTGCTCAAGCTGCGGCTGTTCAGGCCGTTGCCGGTGCAGGCCTTGCGCGTGGCGCTGGCCGGCGTTCCCGACGTGGTGGTGCTCGACCGCAACCACTCGCCGGGCCTCGGCGGCATCTTGCACCAGGAGCTGCGCGCGGCGCTGTACGGCATGCCCGGCGCGCCGCGAATCCATGGCTACCTGGCCGGTGTGGGCGGTGTCAACGTGTCGCCCGACAAGATCGTCGAACTCGTGCAGGCGGCGGTGGCCGGCGCGGCCGAAGTCGAATCGCTTTGGGCAAGGTGAGCAGCATGCAGAAACTCGAACTGCCGGAAAACCCCATGCTGTGCTCGGGCCATGCGGCCTGCCCCGGCTGCGTCGAAGCTTTGTCGGTGCGGCACGTGCTCGCCACGCTCGGGCCCGACACGATGGCGGTGATTCCGCCGTCGTGCATGGCCATCATCGCCGGGCCGCAGCCGTTCAGCTCGCTGCGCTTTCCGGTCTACCAGCCGACGCTGGAAGCAGCCGCGGCAGCCGCCTCGGGCCTGCGGCGCGCGCTCGATTCGCAGGGCAAGCGCGACACGCAGGTGATCGTGCTCGCGGGCGACGGCGGCACCTACGACATCGGCTTCCAGTGCCTCTCGTCGGCGGCCGAGCGCAACGAGAACATCCTCTACTTCTGCCTCGACAACGAGGGCTACATGAACACCGGCGCGCAGAAGTCGTCGTCGACGCCGCACCACGCGAAGACCACCTCCACGCCCGAGGGCAAGGTCACGCGCAAGAAGAACCTCACCGAGATCATGGCGGCGCACCAGGTGCCGTATGCGGCGACGGCGAGCGTGGGCTACCTGCCCGACCTCGTGCGCAAGGTCGAGAAGGCCAAGGCGATGCGCGGGTTTCGCATCATCACGCTGCTGGTGCCTTGTCTCGATGGATGGGGGCTGCCCGACGACGGCGGGCTCGCCGCCTCACGCTACGCTGTGGAGTGCGGCGCCTTCCCGCTGTACGAGGTGGAGGACGGGCGGCGCTACACGCTCAACCATGCGCGGCGCACGCGGCCGGTCAGCGATTATCTGGCTCTGCAGCGGCGGTATAGGCATCTCGACGAGGCGGGGGTGGCGACGCTGCAGGCGGAAGTCGACGAGGGGTGGGAGCGGTTGGGGCGGCAGGTGTTGATGAGTCGCGGCGAGGTGGCGGTGCAGGGGCTGGATTGGGCGTGACAGGGACGGCACCGCGGGTGGGGTGGGCCCGTGTGGCGCCACGGGACGCAGAGGCATAAGCTTGAGCGCCGGCCGGGCGACTCCCGGGTATGGTGCCTGGTAGCGGGGACTGGGCCGGATCGAGCGAAAGGACTGCCTATGTTGTCCGATGCCTCTGTCACGACGATGTTGCCGGTCAAGGACATGGACCGTGCCCGGGCCTTCTACGAGGGCTGCCTGGGTCTCAGACCCAGTGGGTTCAGGCCTGACGGAAAGTTCATCTACATGGTGGGCGGCAGCACGCTTGCGCTATTCCCGAAGCCGGAAGGGACCAAGGCGGACCATACGGCGATCAGCTTTCGAGTGGAGAACATTGCTGCCAGCATCGAAGAGATGAAGCGCGCGGGAGTGAAGTTCGAGGACTACGACTTCCCTGGGCTGAAGACGGTGAACCACGTCTGCGTACTTGGCGCCGAGAAGGCGGCGTGGTTCAAGGATACCGAGGGCAACTACCTCTGCCTCCACGAGGATCTCCCAGAGGGGTAGCGTGCGTGCCAGTGTCGCCTGGAACGCGATTCACGTGAGCGGCACGCCCCGGCGGCCTGGCAGGTGACGCCGCGCCGGCGGCGCCGGTTGCGGCCTCAGTACGTCACCTTGCGCGCATTCACGTCCACGCGCAGACCCGGCCGCGCCAGCGCAGCCACCGCGGCGCGTGCGTAGTCCAGGCGCAGCTTCTCGTCCTGCTCGAATCCGCGTTGGCCGATGGCTTCGGCCACGGACACCAGCTTGTCGATGGTGAGCACCTTGCCGATCGGGCGCACGGGTTCACAGCCGTGGGCATTGAACTGGTCGTCGAGCCAGCGGCGGGCTTCGTCCACGGGCCAGGGGGTGTCCGACTGGGGGAAGGTCACCAGCACTTCCTCGGTGCCGTAGGCGATGCGCACGACGTTCGAACTCATGATGAGGGTTCTCCTGAGGGAAAGTGTCAGTCTACGGCTG
>CAJPFZ010000425.1 GCA_905339355.1 Burkholderiaceae bacterium | reverse complement strand
CGCCGGCGCAGCGGCGGCGAGTTCGACCTCGACGTGGTGATCGTCGGATGCGGGCCGGCCGGCCTGTCGGCGGGGCTGTCGGCGATCCAGCACCAGCTGCGCTACCGCATCGTCGAGCAGGAGGACTCGCTCGGCGGCACGGTCTATCACTACCCGCGCAACAAGATCGCGATGACCGCCCCGGTGCAGCTCGCGCTGGTCGGCAAGGTCAAGCTCGGCGAGGTGCAGAAGGAGGCGCTGCTCCAGTTCTGGCAGGGCGTCGTCGCCCGGACCGGATTGCAGATCTCGTTTCGCGAGCGCATGGAAGGCATCGAGCGCCGCGACGGAGGCTTCGTCGTGCAGACCAGCCGCGGCGTGTACCGCACGCGCTCGGTGCTACTGGCCATGGGCCGGCGCGGCACGCCGCGCAAGCTCGACGTGCCGGGCGAAGAGGCGTCCAAGGTCGTGTACAGGCTGGTCGACCCGATGCAGTACGCCGGCCAGGCCGTGCTGGTGGTGGGCGGCGGCGACAGCGCACTGGAAGCGGCGATCGCGGTGGCCGAGCAGCCCGGCACCGACGTCGTCCTGTCCTATCGCGGCGAGGCGTTTGCGCGCGTCAAGCAGAAGAACCGCCTGCGGCTCGAGGCAGCGCAAAGAGAAGGCCGCCTGCGCGTGGCATTGCGCTCGAACGTGAAGTCGATCGAGCAGCAGACAGTGCACCTCGAAGAAGACACGGTGGTGCGTGCGTTGCGCAACGATGCGGTCATCGTCTGCGCCGGCGGGCTGCTGCCCACACCGCTGCTGCAGCGGGTCGGCATCCAGTTCGACACGAAGTTCGGGGCGGCATGAGTCCGCGCGCCCGATACTTCGAGGCTGGCACGCGCTCGACTTGATCGGCGTCACGCCGGTGTCGCAACCCAGGCGACACAGTGTCGGATGAAACCAGAACGACCGGGAGCCCATGCGCCTGCTCATCGTCGAAGACGACATCCATCTCGGTGACGCCCTCGCGGCGGGGCTGCGCCAGCGCGCTCACGTGGTCGACTGGTTCTGCAGCGGCGTGGAGGCGGACGCGGCATTGCGCAGCGCACCCTATGACGCCGTCGTGCTCGACCTCAGCCTGCCCGGCGGCGACGGCATGGAGTGGCTGGCGCGCTGGCGCGCCGACAAGATCCAGACGCCGGTGCTGATCCTGACGGCACGCGACGCGCTCGAACAGCGCATCGCCGGGCTGGATTGCGGCGCGGACGACTATCTCGTGAAGCCCACGGCGATCGACGAGATCGCGGCCCGCCTTCGCGCGATGGTGCGGCGCGCGTCCGGGCGCGCGCAGGCCGTGTGGCAGCACGGCGCGCTCGAATACGACCCGGCCACGCGCGTCGTGCGATGGCAAGGCCGCGAGGTCTCCGTGACCGGCGGCGAGCTCGCCGTGCTGGAGGCGCTGCTCAAGCATCCGCAGCGCGTCGTGTCGAAGGCCCATCTGCAGGAATGCCTGTACGACTGGGATGGCAGCGGCCCGGAGAGCAACGTCCTCGAGGTGCACGTGCATCGGCTTCGTCGCAAGATCGACCCCGGCATCGTTCGCACCGTGCGCGGCGTGGGTTATGCGCTCGGTTCCGGCGAGGCGGCCGCGTGAACGGCCAGTCCGTTGCCGAGGCGAATACCGCGGCGCGCGGGCGGCGCCCTCCAATGAGTCTGAAACGCCGGCTGCTGTTGTACCTGCTGCTGTGCGCACCCGCCGTGTGGGCGGTGGCGATGCTCGTCTCCGTCGATCGCGCGCGGCACGAAGTGAACGAGCTGTTCGACACCGAGATGATCCGCCTCGCCCGCGAGGTGCAGGCCACCATCGGAAGCCAGGAGCAAAGCGGCGCCCTGCCGGCACCGCCGCCGCCCGAGGGCAGTGCCGAAGCCGGCGAGGCGGACGTTCGCGATCTGGCCGTCGCGGTGTGGGACGCCCATGGGCGGCGCGTGCTCAACGACCGTGAAGGCGTGCAGCTGCCGCACCGGCCCAGCGCGACGGGCTTCGTCGAGGAACCGCTGAACGGCGAATCGTGGCGGGTGTATTACCTGCAGTCGGCCTCGGGCGAGTGGCTGGTCGCCGCCGGCCAGAGGGTCAATGAACGCGACGAGCTCGTGTTCGACCTCACGGCAAGCCAGGCCCTGCCCTGGCTGGTGGTGCTGCCGGTGTTGCTTCTCGTCATGGGATGGGCGGTGCAGCGCGCGCTCGCGCCGCTCGATCGCCTCGCCACCGAACTCGCAGGGCGCGAGGCCGACGATCTGCAGCCGGTGGCACCCGGCCAGGCACCCGGCGAGCTGCAACCCTTGCTCGTCGCGATGAACGCCCTGTTCGGCCGCATCGAGGAGCTGCTGGCGCGCGAGCGCCGGTTCACCGCCGATGCCGCCCATGAATTGCGCACGCCGCTTGCCGTGCTGAGGGCGCAATGGGACGTGCATCGCCACGTGAACGACCCCCGGGAACGCATGGAGAGCGAAGAACGCCTGCGCGCCGGCTTCGATCGCCTGGAGCGCCTCGTGACCCAGATGCTCGCCTTGTCGCACGTGGAGTCGGTCGCGCGCCCGACCCAAGCGGCCGAGATCGATTGGCGGCCCATCGTGGAGCAGGCGATGAGCGACTGCCTGCCGCTGGCCGAGCGCCGGGAGATCGAGCTGGCATGCGAGTGGCCGCCGGCCGGCCGCCACGCCATGCCGCTGTTCGGCGACGCGCAGCTGCTCGCCGTGCTGCTGCGCAACCTGCTCGACAACGCGCTGCGCTATGCGCCTGCGCGCAGCCTGGTCACGCTGCGTTTCGGCGACGACCGCATGGAAGTCGAGAACGACGGCGAGCCGCTGAACGCCGATGAGCTGTCGCGCATCGGCGAGCGCTTCTACCGCCCGCAAGGCCAGCAGGAAACCGGCAGCGGCCTGGGCCTGTCCATCGTGCGGCGCATCGCCGCGCTGCACGGGCTGGAGGTGTCTTTCGGTCCGCGTGTCGACGGGCGTGGCATGCGCGTCACGCTGAGCTTCGCCGCTCCCCGTTCCGCCGGATGACGGGCAGCCTCTCGCCGCTGCGCGCGCCGACCCCCAAGACTTATCGGCTGCGTGCTTTCTCGAGCAGTTGCCGCGCCTCTTCGCGCCGGCCGGTGTCGGCGATCTGCCGCCCGGGCCGCGCCGGCGCCTTCAGCGCCCGTTCGAGGTAGCTCACCGCTTCGTCAGGCTCGCGCGTCTCGAGCAGGAATTCGCCGAAGAAGAAGTTGGCATCCAGGCCGGTCGGATTGATCGCCAGCGCCTTTTGCAGGAGTTCGCGAGCCTTCGCCTTGTCGCCGAAGCCGATCGGCCAACCCGGCACCTTGTAGTAGAGGACACCGAGGCTGTTGTAGGCCGATCCGTCCAGCACGTTGCCGTCGATGCGGATGGCGGCCTCGTAGGTGGCCTTCGCCTGCTTGGCAAGGCCGAGCGCGCCGAGCCCCCCCTTCTCGCCGGCCCACGAGCTGACGATGATGCCTTCCCAGACCAGCGGTTCACTGCGGCCGGCGTGCCGCTCGCTGAGCTGGTGCGCCTTGGTGGCGAGCGCCTCGAAGCGCTTCTCGCGCTCGGACGCCGGGGTCTGGTAGCGAATCACCTCCCAGTCGCGCTGCAGCTCGGCAACGCCCGCCTCGACCTCGGACGGGCCTGCCAGGCCGATCATCGGAAACGCGGCCGCGCCCGCCCACACGAGGGCGGCGATCATCGCCCGGCGGCGGCGCGGCGAGGTGGCGGAGGTGGATACGGCAGCTGACTTCATGGCTTGATCTCTCATGACTCGGGGTTTGTTGATGACAGGTCGCTGAAGCTTGGCGCCAGGGGCGCGCCAGTGCCGCTGGTACCGCCGGTACCGCCGGAGCCCAGCGACGTGCCCGGAAGGCTGCGGCGATGCGGCGCGAAGGCCGCGTCGAGCCACGCCGGTGCGAATCCGTTGAGTCGCACCGCCAGGGCCTCGGGGAAACCGATGAAGCGCTCTGCGGCTTCGTCCTCGAGCAGGCGCAGCAGCGCCTTCGCGACCCGTTCGGGATCGTCCATCGCCGTGCCGGTGGCGAGGTTGTACGCCTCCACCCTCGCGTCGTTGAATGCCGTGCGCGTGCTGCGCGGGCCGAGGTACTGCACGCGCACCGCGGTGTCGGCGAGTTCGCGGCGCAGCGCCTCGGCAAAGCCGCGCAGGCCGAACTTGGAGGCGCTGTAGACGCTGTAGCCGGGCAGTCCGATGCGGCCGAGCGCCGAGCCCATGCAGATCACCTGCGCCTTCGCCTGCCTGCGCAGCCCCGGCAGCAATGCATGGGCCAGCAGCATCGGCGAGAGCAGGTTCGCCTGCAGCACCTGCCGCATCTCGACGGGGTCGAGCGAGTCGAAGCGCCCGAAGCTCGGCAGGCCGGCGCCGAGCACCAGCACGTTGGCGCCGAAGCCCACGGCCGCCTCGCGCAAGCGGTCGACAGCGGCGCCATCGTCGAGGTCGGCCGCGTGCCACGACACCCGCCCGGGCGCGAGGGCAATGCTCGACGACAGCTCCCGCGCCTGTTTGGACAGGCGCGCGGGCGAGCGGCCCACGAGCATCACGCTGGCACCGGCCTGCAGCAAGGCCGACGCCGCCTCGCGGCCGATGCCGCCGGTCGCTCCGGTGAGCACGGCGCGCGCCTGCGTCGCCTTCACGCCGGCACCTCGTGCGCGCGCTCCGCCGCGGCGGCCGAAGCCGGGCGAGGCAGCGGCAGGCTGCCGAACACGTCGCCGTACAGGCGATAGAAGACACGCGCGGCATGCACGATGTCGGCCTGGTCCTGCGGGTCGTCGATGCCGTCCATCAGCAGGGCGAAGTCGGCGGTGTGCTTCTGGTCCAGCGTGCCGTGCGAGCGCAAGTAGCTGAAGGCCGCATCGGGCAAGCCGAGCGGCTGCTGGATGCGGTCGGCAGCGAGCAGGGCAAGCGAGACGCTGGTCCCCTCGAGCACGTGCACCATGCCGAAGAAGCCGAGCGGATTGCGCCGCGCGATGGTGTCGTAGGCATAGGCGACCATCACCTCGGTCGCGATCGCCGGCGTACCGAGGCGCACCTGCTGCGGGTCGGCGCCGCAGGCACGGATGTCGTCGAGGATCCACTCGTCGTGCCCACGTTCCTCCTCCACATACTCGTCAAGCGGGTCGTGCAGCCACGCATGGCGCGGCGGCAGCGCAGCCTGGCAGGCCAGCAGCAGCGGCACCGTGTGCTTCACGTGGTGATAGGCCTCGCGCAGGAAGGCGAGGTAGCTCGGCAGCGAGACCTCGCCGCGCAGGCAGCCTTGGATGATGGGCGTACCGAGCAGGCCCATGCGGGCCTCGGCGGTTTGTTCGAGCAGGCGCTCATGAAAACTCATGGGGTCTCCGCAATGGTGGGGTGGTCGAGTGGCGCGAGGCCCAGGGCCTCGGCATGAAGGCGCAAGATGGCGGCGCGCTGCGGCCGGCCGTTGGCCGTGGCCGTGCCGGCCGCGGGGTCGAATGGTGCGAGGGCGCGCGTCCAGCGGCGAACGCGGGCGTAGTCGGGCAAGCCCGCGTTGGCGGCGTCGACGGCGGCCTGGAGCTGATCGTCGCCGAGATGCGGTTGCAGCGGCCACAGCACCGCGCTCAACGCCGGCTGCCCGTCGCCGAATACCGCGGCCTGCAAGATGGCCGGGTGCGATCGAAGCGCAGTCTCCACCCATTCGGGCGACACGTTGCGGCCGAAGGCGGTGATCAGCACGTTCTTCTTGCGGCCCTGCACGTGCACGAAGCCCTCGCTGTCGACGCTGCCGAGGTCGCCCGTAGGCCACCACGCGGGCGGCGCAAGCGCGTCGCCGAGGTAGCCGGCGAAGAGGCTGCCGGCGATTTCGATCTCGCCGTCGTCGGCGATGCGCACGCGCGCATGCGGCAAGGGGCGCCCCGCACTGCCGGCCCGGTCGGCCCCGGGCAGGTTGAGCGTCTGCACCGATGCGCCTTCCGACAGTCCATAACCCTCGAAGGCGGGAATGCCGAGCGAGCGCGCCGCATCGAGCAGCCCGATGCCCACCGCGGCGCCTCCGACGGCGACGAGCTTCAGCGAATCCGGCGCACGTTCGCCATGGCGCATCAGGTGGCCGGCCCACGCGCGCAGCATCTGCGGCAGCAAGATGATGCTGTGCGGCCGATGCTGCACGACCGCAGCATGGAACTTCGCCGCATCGAACTCCGACGAGCCTTTGAACCCGAGCTGCTGCAGCGGCAGCACGACGCAGGTCGCGCCTTGCGACAGGGGCGCCATCAGCCCCGCGATGTTTTCCAGCAGCACGGCAAAGGGCAGCGCACACAAATGCCGGCGAATCTGCAGCGGCGCCATCGCCTGCACCAGAGCGTCGGCCACCTGCTGCATTGCGCCCGCGGTCAGGCACACGCCCTTGGATGCGCCGGTGGTGCCGGAGGTGAAGCTGATCTTGGCCGTACCCGGCGGCAGGTGGACGGCGGCAGCGGGCAGCTGCAGCAGCACCAGGCGTTCTCCTGCAAGCACGCAGTCCTGCCGCGGCGCGCCGGGCCAGAGCGCCGCCCAGTCGGTGGGCACCAGCAAGCGGTCGACGCCCGCGCTGCGCAGCGCATGGCCGATCTGCTCGGCGCTGAAGAAGAGCGGCAGCGGCACGTGCACGAGCCCGGCATGGGCGGCGGCACGATCGGCCACGACCCAGGCCGGCGTGTTGTCGAGCAATGTCGCGAGCACACGGCCGCCGCCCGATCGCAGCTGCGCAGACAAGGCATCCGCTTCCTGCTGCAGTTCGGCGCGAGACCATTGCCGCGCGCCATCGTCGAGCAGTAGCGTCATGCCGCCCTCGGCATCGAAACGCTGGTTCACGCGACGTGGCTCCCGTGATCGCGCCGCGCCATCAGCCGCAGCGCGGGCACGAGGCGACCGGCCAGCACGGCGGGGCGATGGTCGTAGTAGCTGCCCCAGCACGCCGCGTCGGCGCCAAGCGCCGCCGGATCGGCCACGCCGAGCGTGAGCGGCGTGACGCCCAGCCGCACAAACAGCCGACGCAGCTCTTCGGTCAAGGTGCTCACCACCCAGTCGTAGCCTTGGGCGCAGAGGTGCGGTGCCAGCAGGCGGATCAGGCGCCGGCCCTCGCCGGGGCGCGTCGATGCGAGGTGACCCACTTCGACGATGAGCGGCCGCGCAGGGGCGACGCCATCGTCGCTGGCGAGCAGCATCTCGACCGGCTGCTTCAGGTAGCGCTCGAGAAACAGCGCGCCCCACGCAGCCGGCCGGTAGCCGGCGGCGGCGACGATGACGCCGTCTTGCTGCAGGCTCACGAGCACCGGCGCGAAGCTCTTCAGGTCGGCGCCGTAGCGCGAGGCGTAGACCCCCCGCACGAACTGCTCGACCTCGCTGCGGCCGGATTCGCCCGGCCGGTGCACCGACAGCGGCGACGCGAGCGGCGTCACGTCGTCGAGACGTCCCCAGAGCGAGCGGGAGGGAAGGGCCATCAGCATCCGTGCGTCCTTGCTGCAGCCGCCGAGGGATCGGCAGCACTGGACGGGATGCTTGCGTCGGCCGATGAAGCGCAGCTTAAGCGCCGGCGCAGGTGCGTGACCGAATGCGCGCGAGGCCGCGCATTCGAGCCTGCGCCGCGTGGCGCACGAGACTGGTCAGCGCGGCGCGCCTGCCGGCGCGAAGCCCGGCTCGCCAAACTGCCAGAGCATGAACGCGAGCGTGTCGGCGAAGGTGCCCAGGCGCTGCGCCGCACTGCTGCCGCGCCCATGGCCGGCGCCGAAGTCGATGTTCAGCAGCACCGGCACGTCCGGGTTCGCCGCCTGCAGCGCCGCCGCCATCTTCGATGAATGCCACACCGCCACCCGCTGGTCGGTGGCGCCGTGCGGCAGGATCACGGCGGGGTAGCGCACGCCCGGCTTGACGTGGTGATAGGCGCTCATCGCGAGCAGCGCCCGGAATTCGTCGGGCTTGGCAACGGTGCCGAACTCGACCGCGTTGCCGGGCCCGTTCGGTTCGGTTTCCGCGCGCACCGCGTCGAGCACGCCCACCGCCGGTGCCGCGGCGGCGAACAGGTCGGGCCGCTCGGTGATCGCGCGGCCGACCGTGATGCCGCCGGCGCTCCAGCCCAGGATGCCCAGCTTCTTCGGCGAGGTGACGCCGTTCTTCACGAGATGCTCGGCGCAGGCGATCAGGTCTTTCCAGGTGTTGGGTTTGGTGTGGATCCTGCCGGCTTCGTACCAGGCCTGGCCGTACTCGCCGCCGCCGCGCACGTGGCAGGTCGCCATCACGTACCCGCGCTCGAGCCACGGCACCCATTCGCTGCGCAACCGCGGCTCCTGTGCGAAGCCGTAGGCGCCGTAGGCCACGATGAGGGTCGGCCGAGCGCCGCCGGCCTGCGGCCTGGCGACGATCGACAGCGGCACGCGCACACCGTCGTGGCTCACCGCATGTTCGATGCGCGACTCCATGCCGCGCAACTGGTCGAAGCGGCCCGCCGGCTGCAGCGAGGTCAGCACCGGCAGGCGCGCCGATGCGCCGACCAGGTAGTAGTGGCTCGCCTGCGTCCAGCCACCGAGTTCGATCAGTACGCCGGGCCGTTCGACGTGCGATGCGGCCAGGCGCAACGCGCCCGGAAACGGCAATGCGATCTCTTCGACGGGTCGCTCGTCGTAGGGCACGCGCAGCAATCGACCGGAGCCGCCTTCGAGCACCGCGGCGTACAGCGCGTCCTGCGCGAGCGCGATGTCCTGCAGCACGCCGGCCTGCTCCGGCAATTCGACCTTCGCGTTGGCCCAGTCGGGCGCCGACACGGCGGTGGAGACGACGCGAAAGCGCGCCGCGCCCCGGCGCGTCAGCGCATACACGCGGTCGCCGCGGACTTCGAATTGCCAGATGCCGTCGTCGTGGCCGATCAGAGGCCGCCACTCGCCGCTGCCCGAGGCCGCGACGCTGCGCACCAGCGCCCGCAGGTCGCGCCGCACGCCGTCTTCGAAATACGCGATCTCGTGGGGCGAGCGGCCGAAGCGCAGCACGGCCAGCCCTTCATGCACGGTGCGCGCCGGACCGATCCCGCGCAGCCCGTCGCTGATCAGCTCGGGCACCGCGCCCGCGCGTGCTTCGAGTCGCCAGCCGCGCAGCCACTGGAAGGCCTCGTTCTTGTCCTTCGCCGAGCCGGGCTCGCGCAAGGTTTGGAAGTGGACCGCGCGGCTGTCGGGCGTCCAGCGGTAGGGGCTCGAGCCGTTGAATTTGGCGCCGGCAATCGGTCCCGCCAGGTCGGCCCCAGATGCGACGTCGCGCAGGTAAAGCGACGCGTCTTCCGAGCCGGCTTCGGACACGCCGTAGGCCACGAAGCGGCCGTCGGGCGAGGGAATGAAATAGTCGATCGCATGCCGGGGCCCAAGCTGCGCCGGATCGACCACCACCCGTTCGGGCGCCTGCACGCTGCTGCGCACCACCAGCTTGTGCTGCGCCGTGCCGGCATCGCGGCGCAGCAGGAAGACATTGCCGTTGGCGACCAGCGCCACGCGCGACACCCGCGCCGGCGCGCTGTTCTCGACCTCCAGCATGCGATCGAGCAAGGCGCGCCGGCCCCCGATGCGATCGAGCACGCTGCGGCTGTGGGTGCTCTGCGCCTGCATCCACGCCTGCACCTCGGGCGCCTCGACGCTCTCGAGCCAGCGATAGGGGTCGCTGAGCGTGTGGCCGTGGTAGGTGTCCTGCACGACACGCTGCGGCGTGGCGGGCAGGCCACCGGGCATCGGCGCCGAGGCCGGGGTCGCCGCAGCGGACGGTGCCGCCACCGCGGCCGCTTCAGGCGGCTTCGCGGCCGGCTCGACGCCGGCGCAGCCGGCGAGCGCGAACATGGTGATTGCAAGAGCGAGGCGGCGGGCGGCGGGGACGATGGGCATGCGGTTCGAGCAGAGGGGCCGAGGTCGGTGCGCGCGAGTGTAGGTCGCGCCGGCGGCCGACTCCATGGCGACATCAGGGCCGCCCCGGAATCGGGTACCGTCGCGCGCAGCGATGGAAACTCCCAAGGCCCACCCTGCTGCAAGCCAGGACCCCGAGCTGTTGCGCCGCCTGCTTCGCGCGAAGGACAGAATCGACGCTGCCTCGCACGAGCCATGGCCCGTGCAGCGGCTGGCGCGCGTGAGCGGCGTCTCCGAGGCGCACTTCGCGCGATCGTTCAAGCAGGCCTT
>CAJPFZ010000424.1 GCA_905339355.1 Burkholderiaceae bacterium | reverse complement strand
CCGCTTCGTCGGGGTCGATGCGTCGCCGGCGTGACGGCAGGCGGTATTGCCAGCGGCTAGGATGGTTTGCATGACGCTGCCCGAGCCCCGCATCCTGCATTTCACCCGCTGGTTGGCGCGCGAACGCGGCCTGCAGTTCGACCCCACGAACCACGAGGGCTACGACGCGCTGTGGCGCTGGTCGGTGAGCGACCTGCCGGCGTTCTGGTCCGCGCTCTGGGACTACTTCGAACTGCAATCGCCCACGCCGTACCGCGCGGTCCTCGACGAAGAAGTGATGCCCGGCGCGCGCTGGTTCGATGGCGCCCAGCTCAACTACGCGCAGCAGGTGTTTCGCCACGCCGATGCGGCGCATGCGGCAGGGCACCCGGCGATCGTGTTCCAGAACGAGGCGATGGCCGAGCGCGGAGAGCTGCAGCACATCGCCTGGCCGCAACTGCGCCAGCAGGTCGCCTCACTCGCCGCGGCGCTGCGCGGCATGGGCGTGCAGCCTGGCGACCGAGTGGCCGCGATCCTGCCCACCACGCCGCAGGCGGCGATCGCCTTTCTCGCCGTCGCGAGCGTCGGCGCAGTCTGGTCGGTGTGTTCGCCCGACATGGGGCCGGTGGCCGTGCTCGACCGGTTCCGCCAGATCGAGCCCAAGGTGCTGATCGCCTGCGACGGCTACCGCTACGCGGGGGTCGTGCACGACCGCCTGCCGCTGCTGCACAGGCTGCTCGGCGAGCTGCCCTCGGTGCGCGACGTGGTGCTGTGGCGGCAACTCTCCTCGACGGCTGGGCATGGCGACGCCCTGCGCTGGCACGACTTCACCCAGCTCACCGCCGACACCCACGCGCTGCTGACCCCTACCTGGCTGCCCTTCGAGCATCCCCTGTGGGTGGTGTACTCGAGCGGCACCACCGGCCTGCCCAAGCCGATCGTGCACGGTCATGGCGGCGTGATGCTCGAAGCGCTCAAGCTGATGCAGCTGCACAACGACATCGGGCCGAGCATCGAGACCGGCGACCGTTTCCACTGGTACAGCAGCACCGGCTGGATCATGTGGAACTGCCAGATGTCGGGCCTGCTGGGCGGCACCACGATCTGCCTTTTCGACGGCAGTCCTGGCGGACGCCAGGGCGCGCCCGATTGGGCCACGCTGTGGCGTTTTGCCGGCGCGAGCGGCGCCACCTTCTTCGGCGCCGGCGCAGCGTTCTACGCGAGCTGCCTGAAGGCGGGTGTCGCGCCGACCCGCGTGGCCGATCTGTCTCGCCTTCGCGCCGTCGGCTCCACCGGCTCGCCGCTCGCCGCCGAGTGTTACCGCTGGGCGTGGGAGCAACTGCCGAAGGTGGACGGGCGCGACATCTGGCTCACCTCGATCTCCGGCGGCACCGACTTCGCCGGCGGCTTCATTGCCGGACTGCGCACGCTGCCGGTGACGGAAGGCGAGATGCAGTGCCGCTGCCTGGGCGCGGCGGTGCAGGCGTGGAGCGAACCCGACGGCAACGGCCGGGGCCATCCGCTGATCGACGAGGTCGGCGAGCTCGTCTGCACCAAGCCGATGCCGTCGATGCCGCTGTATTTCTGGAACGACCCCGGCGGCCGGCGCTATCACGACAGCTATTTCGACATGTACCCCGGCGTCTGGCGCCACGGCGACTGGCTGCGCATCACGCCGCGCGGCGGCGCCATCATCTACGGCCGCAGCGACGCCACGATCAACCGCCACGGCATCCGCATGGGCACGAGCGAGCTGTACCGCGCGGTGGAGGCGCTGCCCGAGGTGCTCGACAGCCTGGTCGTCGACCTCGAGTACCTCGGCCGCGAAAGCTACATGCCGCTGTTCGTCGTGCTGCGCGAAGGCCTCACGCTGGATGACGCGCTCTCGCAGCGCCTGAAGGCCGCCATCCGCGAGGCCTTGTCGGCGCGCCACGTGCCCAACGAGATCTTCCAGGTGCAGGCGATCCCGCGCACGCTGTCGGGCAAGAAGATGGAGCTGCCGGTGAAGAAGCTGCTGCTCGGCCAGCCGGCCGAGAAAGTTCTGAACGCCGATGCGATGGCCAATGCCGACAGCGTCGCCTGGTTCGCGCAATTCGCGCAAAGGCGATCGCACGCGTGACGCGGGCGCCGCCGGTAACTTCTGACCCGGGCTTTCCCCAAGCCCCTCGCCCGTGCGGCGAAGCGACCCGCGGATAACATGGCCGGCCCCGCTGGTGCCGCACGTTCCGCTTGCCGCGGGTGGGCGGCTCAGGGCAGCCACTACATTGACCGAGGGATCGATGAAACAAGACAACACCGCCATCGATGAATTGCTGACGGCGCAGCAGCAGCAGATCCTGCACGACTGGCTGGCTGAGGTGTCCGCCACCGGACGGTCGACCGGGTCGACCACCGGCGTCACCTCCGAAGGCGAGGCGCTCGAACTGCTCAAGGCGCTTCACGACGGTTTCCGCGCCGATGGCGACGCGGCGCGCTTCGACGACGCTGCTGCCTGGGCGCGCACGCGCGCGGCGCTCGAAGACCTCTCGAAGTCGCGCGCCGCCAAAGGGGCGGGCGCCGGCGAGACCAGCCACTTCGTGCTGAGCCTGAAGAAGCCGCTGTTCGCACGGCTGCAGCAGCGCCTGGCGGCCGATCCGGCCCGTTTGGTGGCTATCGTCTGGACGGTGTCGACGCTGGTCGACGCCATGGCGCAGTTCACTGCCAACACCTACCAGCGCTCGCGCGAAGAGGTGATCTCGCGACAGCAGCAGGAGCTGCTCGAGCTGTCCACGCCGGTGGTCAAGCTGTGGGACGGCGTGCTCGCCGTGCCGATGATCGGCACGCTCGACAGCGCGCGCACCCAGCTGGTGATGGAGACGCTGCTGCAGCGCATCGTCGAGACCGGCTCGGAACTCGCGATCATCGACATCACCGGCGTGCCGACCGTGGACACGCTGGTGGCCCAGCACCTGCTGAAGACCGTGACCGCGATCCGCCTGATGGGCGCCGATTGCATCATCAGCGGCGTTCGCCCGCAGATCGCCCAGACCATCGTGCATCTGGGCATCGACCTGCAGGGCATCACCACCAAGTCGTCGCTCGCCGATGCACTGGCGCTGGCGCTGCGCAAGGTCGGCTACACCGTGACGCGCAGCAAGGCCTAGCCGCAACCGCCATGCAACGCATCCCGATCCTGCAAATGGGCAGCTGCCTGCTGGTGACCATCCAGGTCGACCTGCAGGACCAGATGGCCCTCGCGCTGCAAGACGATCTGGCGGCCAAGATCTCGGCCACCGGCGCGCACGGCGTGCTGATCGACATCTCGGCGCTGGAGATCGTCGATTCCTTCATCGGCCGCATGCTGGCCGGAATCTCCGGCATCGCCCGCGTGCTCGACGCGGCCACCGTCGTCGTCGGCATGCAGCCGGCCGTCGCCATCACGCTGGTGGAACTGGGCCTGTCGCTCGAAGGCGTGCATACGGCGCTCAACGTCGAGCGCGGCATGCGCAAGCTGAACGCGATGGCCGAGGAGGACGGCTTTGGCACCGGCGCTTAGCGGCTCGATGCTGGTCCTGACCGAGCAGGACATCGTGATGAGCCGGCAGCTGGTGCGCAAGCTCACCCAGGAACTCAAGTTCTCGCTCGTCGACCAGACCAAGATGATCACTGCCGCCAGCGAACTCTCGCGCAACGCCGTCGTCTACGGCGGGGGCGGCGAGATGCGCTGGGAGATCGTCAACCAGGGCGGGCGCACCGGGCTGCGGCTGGCGTTCGAGGACAAGGGGCCCGGCATCGCCGACGTCGACCTCGCCTTGCGCGACGGCTGGACCTCCGGCAAGGGCCTCGGCATGGGCCTGTCGGGCAGCAAACGCCTGGTCAACGACTTCGAGATCAAGACGGTGCTCGGCGAAGGCACCTGCGTGACCATCACTCGCTGGAAGTGACGGTGTGGCACCCCACCTGAACATCGCGGTCGAGGAGCCGAGCCAGGTCGGCGAGGCGCGCCGCGCCGCCGTGCGCCTGGCCGGCGAACTGGGCTTCGACGAGGTCGCCAGCGGCCGGGTCGCGATCGTCGTCACCGAGCTCGGCACCAACCTCGCTCGCCACGCCAAGCGGGGCCGTCTCCTGATCGGACCCTCCGCGCTCGGCGAGGACAGCGCGATCGACGTGCTCTCGCTGGACCACGGGCCCGGCATGGACGTGAGCCGCTGCCTGCGCGACGGCTTCTCCACCTCGGGCACGCCCGGCACCGGCCTGGGCGCGGTGCAGCGGCTGGCTCAGCAGTTCTCGGTGCATTCGGTGGTCGGCGACGGCACGGTCAGCGTCGCGCGCATCGCCGCCAGATCGGACGGCGGGAACGGCGCCGGCCGCGATCCGCTTCGCCCACCCGCCTTTGCCATCGGCGCGATCTGCCTGGCGGCGCCCGGCGAAACCACCAGCGGCGACGGCTGGCGCTCGCGCCAGCGCGGGCACAGGGCGCAACTGATGGTGGCCGATGGGCTCGGCCACGGCCCCGTCGCCGCCGAGGCGTCCGACGCGGCGCTGTCCGTGTTCGACAAGCGCGAGGACAGCTCGCCCTCGCAGATCATCGAACATGCCCACTTGGCCATGCGCAGCACACGCGGCGCCGCGGTGGCCGTGGTCGAACTCGACGCCGAGGCAGGCACGGTCGTGTTCAGCGGCGCGGGCAACATCGCCGGCCGCCTGATCTCGGGCGTCGAAGACCGCAGCCTGCTGTCGCAGCACGGCACCGTCGGACTGCAGATCCGCCGCCTGCAGGATGTCCGCCATGCCTGGGCCGATCACGCCGTGCTGGTGCTGCACTCCGACGGCATCGTTTCGCGCTGGAGCGTGCCGCATGCGGCAGGCTTGCTGCAGTGCGATCCGGCCGTCATCGCGGGCTGGCTGATCCGCGACCACCTGCGCGGCCGCGACGACGCGACGGTGGTCGTGGTGCGCCGGAGCTGAACGACGATGGACATCGGCCCCGATTCGACCGCCCCGCCCGCCGACGAGCAAGCGGCCGGGCTGCGCGCCGAGCTGGAGGCGCGTACGCAGGAGCTCGAGGCGCTGCGCAGCGAACTCGACGAGACCAACCGCGGCGTGCTTGCGCTTTATGCCGAACTCGACACGCAGGCGCAGCAGCTGCGCCAGGCGACCGAGCTGAAGAGCCGCTTCCTGGCGTACATGAGCCACGAATTCCGCACGCCGATCGCGGCCATTCTGAGCCTTTCGCGCCTCTTGCTCGACCGTGTGGACGGGCCGCTGACCGCCGAGCAGGAGAAGCAGGTCGGCTTCATCCAGTCGACCATCTCGGAGTTCGGCGAGATGGTCGACGACCTGCTCGACCTCGCCAAGGTCGAGGCGGGCCGGGTCGAGATTTCGCCGGAGTGGTTCGAGCTCGTGGACCTGTTCTCGGCCCTGCGCGGCATGTTCAAGCCGGTGCTCATCAACCCCGACGTGACGCTGGTGTTCGAGGAGCCCAAAGGGAGTTCGCGGCTGTACACCGACGACAAGAAGCTGTCGCAGATCCTGCGCAACTTCATCTCCAACGCACTCAAGTTCACGCTGAAGGGTGAAGTGCGCGTCTCCGCCGTGCAAAATGGCGACGAGTCCATCACCTTTGCCGTCGCGGACACCGGCATCGGCATCGCCCGCGAGTTCCACCACGCGATCTTCCAGGACTTCGCGCAGATCGACTCGCCGATCCAGAAGCGGCTGCGCGGAACCGGGCTCGGCCTGTCGCTCAGCAAGCGGCTCGCGGAGCTGCTCGGCGGCTCGGTGGCGCTGCAAAGCGAGCTGGGCCAGGGTTCGACGTTTTCGGTGACGGTGCCGCTGCAGCTGCCCACGGGCGGCCCTGTCGCAGAGGAGAGGGTCAGTTGAACGAGACGGTGACGGAATTCAAGCCAGTCGATCGCTCGGCCCATGAGCTGCTCGTGGTCGACGACGATCCTGCGAGCCGCTACGCGACGGCGCGGCTGCTGCGCAGCGCGGGCTTTCGCACCCGCGAAGCCGCCACCGGCGCGGAAGGGCTGCGCGCGGCGGACGATTCGATCTCGGTCATGGTGCTCGACGTGCACCTGCCCGACATCGACGGCTTCGAACTGTGCCGAATGCTGCGCTCGCGGCCCGAGACCGCGCGCCTGCCCGTGCTGCACCTGAGCGCCGCCTACGTCACCGACGACGACAAGGTGCGCGGCCTCGACTCCGGCGCCGACGCCTACCTGACTCACCCGGTGGAGCCGGCGGTGCTGGTCGCGACCGTGCAGGCGCTGGTGCGCACGCGCGCCGCCGAAGACGCGATGCGCCGCAGCGAGGCGAAGTTCCGTGCCATCTACACGCAGGCACCGGGCGGCATCTGCCTGCTCGACCTGGAGGGGCGCTTCATCGACGCGAACCCCGCGATGCTGGGGCTGCTCGGGCGCGAGCTGCGCGACGTGGTGGGCCGCCCGGTGAGCGCCTTCGTGCCCGAGGACTGGGTGCAGCGGGTCGACCAGTACACGCGGCACGCCGGCCTGATCGCGATCAGCCGCGAGTTCCCGCTGCTCGACCCCGTGGGCGGCACGGTCCACCTGGAGTGGAACGTCTCGCCGCACATCGAGCCGAACGTGAACATGGCGGTGGCCATCGACATCTCGCAGCGGGTGCTGCTCGAGCAGCAGCGCCAGCAGCTGCTCGAGCGCGAGCGCGTGGCGCGCAGCGCCGCCGAGCGCATGAACCGCATGAAGGACGACCTGATCGCGGTGCTCTCGCACGAGCTGCGCACGCCGCTGAACGCGATCATGGGCTGGACGCACGTGCTGCAGAAGCGCGGCGGCAACGCGGAGACCCTGCAGGGGCTCGCCGCGATCGAGCGCAACGGGCACATCCAGGCGCGCATGATCTCCGACATCCTCGACATGTCGCGCCTGAACCTGGGCAAGATGCCGCTGGCGCTCGACCTCGTGGACCCGGCGGAAGTCGTGAGCAGCGCGATCAATGCGATGCGCTCGTCGTTCGACGAACGCGGGCACCAGGTCGTCGTGCACATGACACCGCCCTACCAGCCGATCCGCGCCGACAGTTCCCGCCTGCAGCAGGTGCTGTGGAATCTGCTGAGCAACGCGATCAAGTTCTCCCCCGCCGGCGCGCGCATCGACGTTCGCGTGCAGCAGGACGAGCGCGCGCTGCGCATCTCGGTGGCCGACCAGGGCCAGGGCATCGCCGAGGAGTTCCTGCCGTTCCTCTTCGACCGCTTCACGCAGAGCGATGCCGCCAGCAACCGCCTGCGCGGCGGCCTGGGGCTCGGCCTGTCGATCGTCAAGCACCTGGTCGAGGCGCACGGCGGCTCGGTGTCGGCGCACAGCGAAGGCCCCGGCCGCGGTACCACGATCGAAGTGACGCTGCCCGCCGACGGGGCTTCGGCGCCTGACGCACAGTCCGATCCCGACACGGTGCTCGACGAGCTGGAGATGCCCGAGGAGGGCGAGCATTCGCTCGACGGATTGCGCCTCTTGATCGTCGACGACGACAAGGAGGCCTGCGCAATGCTGCAGATCATCCTTGCCGACCACGGCGCGCTCGTGACGGCCGCCCACGACGTCGACCAGGCGCTGGCCACGCTGGACCCGCAGGCGATCGACGTGATCGTGAGCGACGTCGGCATGCCCGGCAAGGACGGCTACGAGCTGATTCGCGAGATCCGGCGCCGGGAGATGGCGACACAGTCGCCCCGCACGCCGGCGATCGCGCTGACCTCGTTCACGCGCGCGCAGGACGAGGAGCAGGCCATCAATGCCGGCTTCGACGCCCACTGCCCCAAGCCGCTGCGCCCGCTGCAGTTCATCCAGCAGATCCGCCGCGTGGCGGGCCGGCCGGGGTTTCGGCAGTCGAGGTAGCTTCGTTCGCTCCGGCGGCGCGCAGGATTTGGGGTTAGGTAACGGCCCGGCTTCGCGTGCGTTCTTCCGCGCTATCCATCTGCCGCATCTCGCCTGCCCCGAATAGCATCGAGGCTGACACGAGGCGCCTTCGAGCGAGGCGCCCGTCATCCACTGCAAACGAGTCGGGAGTCTCCAAATGGGGCTTGCACGCAAGGCGCTATCCGCGCTGGCGGCTGCATGGCTGTGCCTGTCGATCAACCTGCCTGCACAAGGAGCGCAGCAAGCGCCCGCGCGGGTCGAATTCGCCGATGAACGGGCATCGAACGACGTTCGCGAGGTCGCGAACTGGGTGATCGGCTCGCGCGACCACCGCGGCCGGCCGTTCGTCATCGTCGACAAGAACGAAGCGCGGGCCTTCGTGTTCGCGCCGCAGGGGCGGCTCATCGCCGCCACCCCGGTGCTGCTCGGAGCAGCCCGCGGCGACCATTCGGTGCCCGGCGTCGGCGAGCTGCCGCCGGCGCTGATTCCGGTGGCCGACCGCACCACGCCGGCCGGCCGCTTCGCCACCGAGCCCGGGCGCAACCTCAGCGGCGAGGACGTGGTCTGGTTCGATTACGACGCCGGCCTCGCGATCCATCGCCTTCGGCCGAGCGACGCGCCGCTGACCCGCGCGCAGCGCCTCGCCTCCGAGCGCGTGGCCGACAACCGTGTGTCGGCCGGCTGCGTGGTCGTGCCGGTGAGCTTCTACGAAGGCGTGATCGCTCCGATCTTCGGCCGACAGCGCGGCGTGGTCTACGTGCTGCCGGAGATGAGCTCGGCGCGCGAGATGTTCGGCGCGCCCGGCGCTGAGCTGTGACCTGACGCGCCTCCCGCACTGGTTGAGCTGACGATCTGCCCCGGGCGCAGGGCGCCCGGCACGTTCACGAGCGTTCCGTGAGCGCCTTCGCGAGCAGGTCGCCGACCACCTGCATGAAGACCTGGACCCGCGCGGTGCGACGCAGGTCGGCATGCGTCAGGATCCACAGCGGCGTGGCCAGCGCCTCAATCGGGGCGGAGACCGCCACGAGGTCGGGTTCGCTCGCCGCCACGAAGCTCGGCAGCACGCCGACCCCGAGCCCGGTGCGCAGCATCGCCACGATGCTGTTGAAGATGTCGACCCTCAGCCGCACCTGCTGCGCCGGGATGTGCTGCTGCATCCAGCGGCTGTAGCGGTTGGCGCCCTCGCGCTCGAACGCGATCCACGGCGCCTCGGCCAGCAGCGTGGCGAGCGGCGTCACGCGGCGCGGCAGGCCAGGCCCGCCTCGCCGCGCATAGACGCGGTACTGCGCAGTGCCGAGCGTGCGTCCGACCCAGTGCTCAGGCACCTGCTGCGACAGCCGGATCGCCACGTCGGCCTGGCGGCGAGACAGGTCGAGCAGCACGCTGTTCTCGGCCACCTCGACCTCGATGCCGGGCTGCGCCAGCGCGAACTCCGCGAGCGCCTGCGGCAGCAGGTAGGCCATGGTGACGAACGCGGTCGTCACCCGCACCTGGCCGGTGAGCCGCAGGTCGCGCCCGAGGATGCGGCGTTCGATGTCGTCCACCCGCGGCGCGATCGCGCGTGCCTCCTGCGCCAGCATCTCGCCGGCCTCGGTGGGCACGTAGCCGCCGCGCTGGCGTTCGAACAGCCGCGTGTTCAGCCGCGCCTCGAGCGCGTCGAGACGGCGCAGCGCCGTCGTGTGGTTGACGTTGAGTTCGCGCGCGGCGCCGGCCAGCGAGCCGGCGTCCGCCACGGCGAGTGCGATCCGCAGGTCGTCCCAGTCGATGGTGGCCATGGCGCCAGTCTGCGTTCGGGCCTGCAAAAACGCAAACTGCATCTGCATGTTGCGGTATTGAGTGTGCGCGGACGCAGCCCTACAGTCACTGCACAGATCAAGGAGTACCTCATGCAATCCCCGTCGTTGTCCGTCACCCGCACCGGCCCGCGGCCGGCCCGCGTTGCCGCCAAGACATCGCACCGCCAGCCCGCCTGGGTCGCCCGCTTGCTGGCCAGCTACATCGCCTGGGCCGAGCGTTCGCACGAGCGCCTGCGCGGCAGCAGCGCCATCGGCTGAACCGGCGACGCCAGGACACACCATGCCCTTCATTCACTTGCAGCTGGCCGCCGCGCCCGGCACCGAAGTCGACGACGCCTTGCTGGCGCAGACGCTGACGCAACTCGCCGCCGAGGTGCTGCACAAGCGCCCGCCGGTGACCGCGGTGCGCGTCGAGCGCGTTTCGCCGCAGAGCTGGTTCATCGGCGGCATGCCGGTGCTGCACCGGCTGCAGTCGACCGCGCACGTGCAGATCCAGATCACGGCCGGCAGCAACAGCGACGACGAGAAGGCGCGCTTCGTCGACGCGGTCCATGAAGAGCTGTCGGCGCTGCTCGGCGGCCTGCATCCGGCCAGCTACGTGGTGGTGCAGGAGATCGCGGCCGGCGCCTGGGGCTACGGCGGCCTGACCCAGGCCGCGCGCAAGGCCGGCGCGACCGCGCTGGCGTACTGACGAAGGTTCGCCTACAGCGGCAGCTCGGTGAAGTAGCGCCCGCCGTGGAAGATCAGCGGCTGGGCGCCTTCGCGGCGCTCGCAGCGCTCGACCTCGCCGACGAAGATCACGTGGTCGCCTTCGGCATAGCGGCTGCGGTTGAAACACTCGAACACCGCGGCCGCCCCTTCGAGAATCGGCGCCCCGCAGGCGCCCTCGCGACAGACCACGCCGGCAAAGCGGTCCACCGCCTTGCTCGCAAAGCGCTCGGCCAGCTCGCGCTGGTCGGCGGCCAGGATGTTGATCGCGTAGTGCGAGCCGCGCGTGAAGGCCGGCATCGAGCCGGCCGCCCGCGCCAGGCTCCACAGCACGAGCGGCGGGTCCAGCGACACCGAATTGAACGAATTGGCGGTGAGCCCGATGCGCTGCCCATTGGCGTCGAGCCCGGTCACGATGGTGACGCCGGTGGCGAACATGCCGAGCGCCGCGCGGAACTCCAGCACGGAGAAGCTCGGGGCCAGGGCCCGGATCGGAAGGGTCATGCCGACATTGTCCGGGATCGCCTGGGCGCGCGCGAAGACCCCACGGCGGGCGGCAGTGCGAACCGGCCGTGAACGATTGCGCAGGCGGCGAGGGCGGCTATGCTTGGCCGGCATCGCCGGGGAATAAGCCCCGGCAGGCCCGCGTACACCCGATGTGACCGCTCCGACCGCCTTTCGGCAACAGCTGCTCTCGACCATCCCGAGATTGCGCCGCTACGCCCGCTCGCTGGTGTTCGACGCCAGCGCCGCCGACGACCTGGTGCAGACCGCTCTCGAGCGCGCGCTCGCGCATTGGCACCAGTTCGACCAGCGGCGCGACATCCTGGTGTGGGTGATCAGCATCGCGCACAACGCCCACATGGACGAGCGGCGGCGCAGCTCGCGCATGACGAGCGTCGAGCCGCAGGACTTGCAGGACGGCCCCGAGGCGCTGCAGGCGAGCACGCTGCCCGACCCCGGGCTGCGCATGGACTTGCTGGCCGCACTGGCGCAGCTGCCCGTGGAGCAGCGCGAACCGCTGCTGCTGGTGACGCTCGAACAGCTGTCCTACGCCGAGTGCGCCGAGGTGCTGCGCATCCCCGTGGGCACCGTGATGTCGCGTGTCTCGCGCGGCCGCGCGGTGCTGCGCGCATTGCTCGACGGTCACGCCCCTGCCACTCCCGGGACGCGCGGTTTGCGGCGCGTCGTTTGACATGAGCACCCCGTACGACGACCTCCCGATCGATGACAGGCTGTCCGCCTGGCTCGATGACGAACTGCCTCCCGACCAGCGCGCCGAACTGGAGGCCTGGCTGCGCGAGCACCCGCAGGACGCCGCTCGGGTGCGCCTGTGGGCGGCCGACCGCGACGCGCTGCGGGCCCGGCTCGGTCCGGTGACCGAAGAGCCGGTGCCGACCCGGCTGGAGCAGCTCGTGTGGAACCACGCGCCGAGCGTCGCGCCGCGCGGCTGGCAGCGCCTGGCCGCCGGCATCGCCGTGTTCGTGCTCGGCGCCGCCGCCGGGGCCGGCGCGATGTGGCGGCTGCAAGACGGCAATGCCGGCAGCGCGGCGGCAGGCTGGGAGCAGCGCGCGATGGTGGCGCATGCGGTTTACGTGCCGGAGGTGCGACACCCGGTGGAAGTGGCCGTGGCCGGCAAGACACCCGAAGACGCGCGAGCCCAGGAAGAGCATCTGAGCCGCTGGCTCACCAAGCGCATCGACCGGCCGGTGAAGCTGTTCGACCTGCGCGCGCAAGGCTTCGAACTGGTCGGCGGGCGCCTGCTGCCCGACGACCAGGGCCCTTGCGCGCAGCTGATGTACCAGCGCAGCGGCGAAAGCAACCCGCAGCGGGTGACGGTGTACCTGCGCAAGCCCGAGCAGAACACGCCCGCCGCCTTCGCCTACGAGCGTCACGGCGACCTCGGCATGTTCTATTGGGTCGAAGGCAGCACCGGCTACGCCCTCGTCGGCGCCCTGCCGCGAGACCAGCTGCTCGCACTCGCCGAGTCGATCTACAAGCAAGTGCAGAACTGAAGCGCCGCTGGCGCGTTTACGCTGCCGAGCGCGCCACCGCGGCTTCGATTTGCTGCTGCACGCGGCGCGTGCCGCGCAGCACCATCACGACGTCCATGTCGGCCTGCGGGGCCACCGCTCGGGCCACCTCGTCGACCGTCTCGGGGTCGGCCATCAGCGCATTCGCGAGCGCCGAGATCGCGCAGATGGCGCGGCGCTGCACCTGCATCGGCAGTTCGCGCGTCGTGTTGACGATGACGTGGTAGCGCACGCTGTGCACCGCCGCGGGAGCGAGTCCCCAGCTCTCGCACAGCGCGGCGCCGAGCGCGTCGTGGCTCACGCCGAATTCCTGGTGTTCGAGGAACAGCAGTTCCTCGTCGTTCTTCGCCGCCTTGAGCATCGGGCGATAGCGATCGGGCGCATGGCGGAACAGCACCGCCTTGCCGCATTCCTCGAACAGGCCCGCCGAATGCGAGGCCCAGGGGTCGATGTCGAGCGCAGTGCCGATGCGCCCCATCAGCAGGCCGCGCACCCCGGCACGTTCCCACACCGGCTCCAGCTCGGGCGCGGCCGGGAATACTGCCTTCAGCCCCATCTCGAAGGTCACCGACGCGACCTCGCGGGTGCCGAGAAAGGTGATCGCCTGCTGCACGCTCTGCACGCGGCCGGCGACACCATAGAGCGAGGAATTCACCGCCTTCAACACGGCTGAGGCGAGCGCCATGTCCGATTCGATCAGCGAGGACAGCGCCTGCAGCTTGATGTCGTCGTCGGCGAGCAGCAGCGAGAGCCTGACCAGGGCCTCCGGCTGGGCCGGGACATCGATGTTGAGCGAGCGGAGCTGGGGGTCGACGGGCATGGCGGTCTCGAGGCACTTCGGGTCGCTTTCGATGCTACGAGTCGACTGCGCGGCCGGTGCGCCGAACAGGGGGGCGGGCACCCCGCTATTCGGCGATTGAAACGAATGGTTCCACACCCCTGGTAGGGGGGCCGCCCGCGTTGCACACTGCAACGATCGCGACAGCGTTTGACCTTGCCCATGCCGTACTTCGTCGACCCGGACATCACCACCGCCTCCACCATCGACAGCTCGTTCTATCGAGACGAAGCGGCGTACGCGCTGTCGCGCGAACGGGTGTTCGGCCGGACCTGGCAATGGATCGGCGACACCGCCGATGTTGCGCAGCCGGGCTCGCTGTCGCCGCGCGACCTGCTGCCGGGCTGCCTCGACGAGCCGCTGCTGCTCGCGCGCGATGCGGCCGGCACGCTGCGCTGCATGTCCAACGTCTGCACCCACCGCGGCAACATCCTGGTGCAGCGCCCCTGCCAGGCCGACCACATCCGCTGCGGCTACCACTCTCGCCGCTTCGATCTGGCGGGGCGCGTGACCTTCATGCCCGAGTTCGAGTGCGCGAAGAACTTCCCGGCCGACACCGACCACCTTCCGCAAGTGGCCTTGGATGTCGTCGGCCCGCACGCGTTCGCCGCGCTCGACCCGGTGGCGCCGCTGCAGGATTTCGTCGGCGACATCCGGGCCCGCCTCGCGTGGCTGCCCCTCGGGCGCATGCGCCACGATCCGCGGCGCGACCGCGACTACCACGTCGGCGCCCACTGGGCGCTGTACGTCGAGAACTATCTCGAAGGGTTTCACGTGCCCTTCATCCACCCCGCGCTGAACCAGGTGATCGACTACGGCAGCTATTCGAGCGAGCTGCACCGCTACGCGAACCTGCAACTCGCGCTGGCGAAAGACGACGAGGCGGCCTTCGATTTGCCCGCGGACTCGCCCGATCACGGCAAGCGGGTCGCGGCGTACTACTACTGGGTGTTCCCCAACCTGATGCTCAACTTCTACCCCTGGGGGCTGTCGCTGAATCTGGTGCTGCCGCTGGCGTCCACCCGCACCCGGGTGGCGTTCCGTTCCTACGTGTGGGACGAGAGCAAGCTCGGCCGCGGCGCCGGCAGCGCGCTCGACCAGGTGGAAATGGAAGACGAGGCAGTGGTCGAAACGGTGCAGCGCGGCGTGCGCTCGAGCCGCTATCGCAGCGGCCGCTACTCACCCACGCGCGAGCAGGGCGTGCACCACTTCCACCGCCTGCTCTGCGAGTTCATGGCATAGGAAAACGCACTCAGCGAACGAAGCTGTCGTAGGCGGTCTTCAGTATCAAGGCGCTGACGACGCCGATGAACATCACGCGCACGAAGCCGGCGCCGTGTTTGAGCGCGAGGCGGGTGCCGAGCAGGCTGCCGGCGACGTTGGCGACGGCCATCACCGCGGCGATGTGCCACCAGACGTGGCCCTTGAGGCCGAACAGCAGCAGCGCCGACACGTTGGTCGCTGTGTTCAGCAGCTTGGCCCCGGCGCTCGCGTGCAGGAAGTCGAAACCCAGCAGGCGCACGAACAGGAAGACGAAGAAGCTGCCGGTGCCCGGGCCGAAGAAGCCGTCGTAGAAACCGATCAAGAGCCCGATCGCGCTCGCCACCGCCGCCTGGCTGCGCCCGTGCAGCGTCGGCGCGTGGTGGCGGCCGAGGTCCTTGCGGGCGAGGGTGTAGAGCAACACCGCCATCAGGATGAAGGGCAGCGCCCGCCGCAGGCCGGTCGGGCTCACGAGGGTCACGGTCCAGGCGCCGGCAAAGCCGCCGATCAGCGCCGCCACGGCCGCCGGCAGCAGCGCGCCCCAGGGCATGGTCACGCGCTTGGCGAACTGCGCGGTGGCCCAGGCCGTGCCCCAGACCGCCGCGCCCTTGTTGGTGCCGAACAGCGTGGCCGGCGCGGCGGCCGGGAAGACGCTGAACAAGGCCGGCACGAGGATCAAGCCACCGCCACCGACGATGGCGTCGACAAAACCGGCAAGGAGGGAGGCGAGCGTGACGGTGGCGAGTTCGAGCATGAAAAAGGGCGCTGGTTGTCCAGCGCCCTTTCATTCTGACATCGACCGTCCAGCGGTCCTGCCGTCATTCACAGCTCGGGCCGGTGGCCCTCGCCGCGTCGATTTGTCTCCTCAGACCCCCGCCCTGCAGGCACCACTTGGGTGCCCGCCCGCGAGTGCCGAGACTGTAGGCCGCGTGCGATTGGCGTTGCATCAGGGCTTTCCCTCCCGATGTTCGGCCCTACGAGAGGGTTCGGGCGCCGACGGGGATCGGCCCTGAACCGCCACCCTGGGCAGCAGCAGCGTCACCGTGGTCCCGGCGCCCATCTGGCTCGCCACCCGAACGTCACCCCCGTGCAACTCGGCGATGCGCTTGACGATGGCGAGCCCGAGCCCCTTGCCCCCCTCGCCGGTGGCGGGCGCAACGCTCTGGCGGCTCTGGTAGAAGCGGTCGAAGAGCTGCGGCACGTCGGCCGCCGCGATGCCTGGGCCGCTGTCGGCCACGCTCACCTCCACCCGGTCGCCTGCCACCCGAGCCGCCAGGGTCACGCGGTCGCCGGGGCGGCTGAACTTGAGCGCGTTGTCGACGAGGTTGGCGATCGCCCGCTCGAACAGTTCGATGTCCAGCGCCACGAACGGCGGCGGCCCGAGGGGCTCGTGGTCGGTGCGCAGCGCCACGCCTTGCCGCGACGCCCGCTCGCCGAAGCGCAGCGCGATGTCGTCGAGCAATTCGCCCACGTCCATAGGCTCGGCCTGCAGCCGGAAACTCGGTTCGTCGAGCTGCGCCAGATCGCCGAGCGACTGCACCAGGCGCGCCGCGTTGCGGGTATTGCGCAGCGCCATCTCGACCAGGCGGCGATCTTCGTCGCGTGCCGGTTCGGCGAGCCAACGCGCCTCCAGCGTCTCAAGGCAGGCGGCGGTCGCCGTCAGCGGCGAGCGCAGGTCGTGCGACAGGTTGCTCACGCCTTCGCGGCGGAAGTGGTCGAGCCGGCGAAGCGCCGCCCATTGGCGGCGGCAGGTGTCGAGCATCATCTCGAAGGCCGTCGTGAGCCGTCCGAACTCGTCCGGGGTGGGTGGCGGCATCAGCCGCTCGGGCGCGCCCGGCACGCCTTCCTCGAGACCGCGTTGCGAGATCGTCGCCACCGCGCCGGTCAGCTGGCGCAACGGCCGCGTGACGGCACCGATGATCCACGCCGCGAGCAGCGTCGCCAGCACCACGACGCCGACGACCGCCGCCAGCGCCGGCTTGGCGAAGGTGCTGCCGAGCACCTGCAGCCGGCCTTCGGTGAGCACCGGGTGATGGCACACCAGGTACAGGTAGCCGGCGGGCGCGGTCTCCTGGTGGATCACCGGCCGGCGCACGGCGCGCGCCGCGATCACCGCATTGGCGTCCATGCGCTCGGGGTCGTCACCCATGACATAGGCCATGTCGGCGCCGCCGATCGCCTGCTGCACCGGCCCGAGCGCGACCTTGAAGCCGGGCGGCAGCTTCACCTCGCCGGTCGACGACAGCACCGTGCCCTGCGCATCGAGCAGATAGAGCTCCATGTCGGGCTCGAACAGCACCAGGTTGCGCAAAAAGGCGTTGAACTCCTCCGGCCGGCGCTGGTGCAACTCGAACAAGTTGTCGTACATCGCCACCACGCGGCCGAGGAAGGCGTCGGCGCGGCGATAGGTCGTCTCGTGTTCGAAGCGCTGGAAGGCGAACAGCACCGTCGCGATCACGCCGAGCGCCGTCAAGGCGCCGGTGATGAAGATCGTCAGCGCGATCTTGAGGCGGACGGTCATGCGGCGGCGTGCCGAACCATGTAGCCGATCAGCTGCGCCCAGACGACGCGGGCCGTCATCACGTTGGTGCCTCGCGCATCTTGTACCCCGCGCCGCGCACCGTGAGGATCAGCACCGGCCGCATCGGGTCGGCCTCCAGCTTCGCGCGCAGGCGATTGATGTGGGTCGTCACGGTGTGTTCGTAGCCGTCGTGGCTGTAGCCCCACACGGCGTTGAGCAACTGGCCGCGCGAGAACACATGGCCCGGGTGCTGGGCGAAATGCAGCAGCAGGTCGAACTCCAGCGCGGTGAAGTCGAGCTGTTCGCCGCGGTAGCGTACCTGCCGCTTGGCCGGCAGGATCTCCAGGTCGCCGTTGCGCAGCGTGCTGGTTTGCGCGGCTGCGCCGGCCTGTGCCGCGCGCAGCAGGTCGGCGCGGCGCAGCAGCGCCTTCACCCGAGCCAGCAGCTCGGCCAGAGAAAACGGCTTGGTCAGGTAGTCGTCGGCGCCGAGCTCGAGGCCCAGCACGCGGTCGAGTTCGGTCGACTTCGCGGTGAGCATCAGGATCGGCGTGCTGCGCCCGCGCGCGCGCAGCGCCTTGCACACCTCGAGCCCGTCCAGCCCCGGC
>CAJPFZ010000423.1 GCA_905339355.1 Burkholderiaceae bacterium | reverse complement strand
GCGAGCGGCTGGCGCGCGACGGTCCCAACGAACTGCCCGCCACGGCACGACGTGGGGCCTTGGCGCTGCTACGGGACGTGGTCCTCGAGCCCATGTTTGTGCTGCTGGTGGCCTGCGGCACGATCTATCTGGCGCTGGGTAACCGCAACGAAGCCCTGATGCTCCTCGGGTTCGTACTGGCCGTCGTTGGCATCACCTACGTACAGAAGCGCCGCAGCGCGCAGTCGCTTGAAGCACTGCGCGACCTGTCCAGCCCTCGTGCGCTGGTGGTTCGCGATGGCCAACCAACTCGCGTCGCTGGCCGCGAACTTGTTGTCGGCGACATCGTTTTGCTCGCAGAGGGCGATCGGGTGCCGGCCGATCTTTGCCTTCTCGATGCGTCGAATCTGACGATCGACGAATCGCTCCTGACGGGCGAGTCGGCACCTGTGCTGAAGCAAACGGGCGTTGTCGGGTCTGACCTCAGCCAAGAGTCCCGTAGCCGGGCCTTCTCGGGCACGCTGGTGACGCAGGGGACCGGGCGAGGCCTCGTCGCGGCAACTGGCGCGCGCAGCGCCTTGGGCCGCATCGGCGCGTCGCTGCAGGCAATCTCGACCGAGACGACGCCGGTCCAGCGCGAGACCAAGCGCATCGTCACCTGGGTCGCCTCTATCGGCCTAAGTCTCGCGGCCGGGCTCGCCGTGGCGTGGGGTCTGACGCGCGGCGACTGGCTGCACGGCTTGCTGGCTGGGCTCACGCTCGCGATGGCCATCCTCCCCGAGGAACTCCCCGTCGTGCTGACCATTTTCCTAGGCCTCGGTGCCTGGCGGCTCGCGCGCGAGAAGGTGCTCACCCGCAGCATGCCAGCTGTCGAACTGCTTGGGGCCACAACAGTCTTGTGCGTCGACAAGACCGGCACTTTGACGATGAACCGCATGGCGGTTCGCAAGCTGTGGACGAACGGGGAGGATCGGGATTTGGGCGCCAACGCCTCGACGAGCCTTCCGGAGGCACTCCACCCCGTGCTGGAGTACGCCGTGCTCGCGAGCCACCGCCGCGCCTTTGATCCCATGGAATCGGCGATCGGAGAGGCCGGGCAGCGCCTTTTGGCCGGTACCGAGCACCTGCATGAGAACTGGGAGCTGATCGACGACTACCCGCTGTCGCCGCAGTTGCTGGCGATGTCTCGTGTCTGGCAGTCGCCGGACCGCCAGGATCGTCTCGTCGCAGCAAAAGGGGCGCCGGAAGCCATCATGGACCTCTGTCACCTCGATGCAGCGCGACACGAGCCCATCGCGCGTCAGGTCCAGAAGATGGCCGGGGATGGTCTGCGCGTTCTGGCCGTCGCGCGAGCCATGTTCCCGTCAGGCGCCTTGCCGGATGCGCAGCACGACTTCGAATTCCAGTTCATCGGCCTGGTTGCCCTGGAGGACCCGGTACGGCCGGACGTGCCGGCTGCCATTGCCGAGTGCCGGGCCGCGGGCATACGGGTCGTGATGATCACGGGAGACCATCCCCAGACGGCGTTGTCCATCGCGAGGCAAGCCGGCCTGGTTGTCGGCGGCCAGGCAGTGACAGGCCCCGAACTCGACCAGTTGGACGACGCTCAGCTCGCGGCTCGCCTGGCCGACACCAACGTCTTCTGCCGTGTTCATCCCGAGCAAAAGCTCCGGCTGGTGCAAGCGTTCCGGTCCCGAGGTGACGTGGTGGCGATGACGGGCGATGGCGTGAACGACGCCCCGGCCCTCAAGGCCGCCCACATTGGCGTGGCGATGGGCGCCCGCGGCACCGACGTCGCCCGAGAAGCTGCCGCCTTGGTGCTGCTCAACGACGACTTTGCGTCCTTGGTCACAGCCGTGCGCTACGGACGCAGAGTGTTCGCCAACCTGCGCAAGGCCATTGCATTCGTCCTGGCGGTGCATCTGCCGATCGTCGGGTTATCGATCGTGCCGCTGGTCCTCGGCTGGCCGATGGTGTTGATGCCGGTGCACATTCTGTTCCTGCAACTGATCATCGACCCGACGTGCTCGATCGTGTTCGAGGCCGAGCCGCTGGAGGCCAATGCGATGCTCGCGCCGCCGAGGCGACCGGATGCACGCCTGTTCGATGCGCAGGTCCTGCTGCGCGGGGTGGTGCAGGGATCCGGGCTGTTCGGCATCGTGCTTGTCGCCTACCTGATCGCCCGGTCGTCATCCGGCTCCGACGAAACGGCTCGAGCGCTGGCGTTCGCGGTTTTGGTCGTCAGCAGTCTGGCACTCATCCACGTCAGCCGGACATGGTCAGCGCGCCGTGATTCGACTCGACACTGGAATGCCGCCTTCGGCTGGATTGCGTCGGCCTCGTGCGCGCTGCTGGCTCTTGGTCTATGGGTGCCGGCCATCAGTGACTTGTTCTCGTTCACCACGCTTTCCGCCACACTCCTGCTGAGCGGTGCGGCGCTCTGTGTGGGCGCATGGGCATGGTTCGAGGCCACCAAGTGGCTCGCAGGCCGGCGGACATGCTGAACTGGCCGAACATGCGTCAAGTCATGTG